>DYNR01000365.1 GCA_020720945.1 Chthoniobacter flavus
CCGGAAAGCGTGTAGGTTTTCATCGTCGCCTAGTCTGTAGGCGGCGAGTGCTGGTCGGACACTTCTACAAAATCGGCCCGAAAGCGACACGGAAGCCGCAACAACTAAACATAGACAAGGAAATCATATGTCACTGTCCATCAACACGAACACATCAGCATCGGTGTCCGCGTCAAACCTCAACTCCACGAACACTTCGTTGCAACGCAGTTTGCAGCGTCTTTCTAGTGGTTCCCGCATCGTCAACTCGTATGACGACGCAGGTGGTTTGGCCGTATCGATGAAAATGACGGCCGCCATCCGCCGCACGGATGCGACCAATGTCAACCTGCAAAACGCCCAATCCTTCCTCAAAACGCAGGACGGCGCTTTTGCGACTGCCACCAAAGTGCTCACCCGCATGTCGGAACTGGCAACCCTCGCGCAGGATGTCACCAAAACCACGAGCGATACCGCCAACTACCAGACCGAGTTCACCGCGCTGCAAAGCCAGCTCACGGCCCTCGGTTCGGAAAAATTCAACGGCGTATCGCTGTTTGGTAGTGGAAGTACAGACGCTACCACCTCTACCGTTTACACGAACGAGGATAGCAGCACCTCGACGACCATCACCAAGGCGAATCTCACAGGTGCTACCAGCATGGCTGCAGCCATCACCTCGGGAACAGTCATCAGCTCCGTGAGTGCCGCCCAAGCGACGGTCACCTCGGTCAACACCGCACTGGAAGCCTTGGCGACCATGCGTGCGCAAAACGGTTCGGAAGCGAGCAAAATCAACTTTGCTCAGGAGATGTTGACCACGAACAAAAACAACCTCGAAGCCGCAAACGGTCGTATCATCGATGTCGATGTGGCTGCCGAAAGCACCCAGCTAGCCCGTTTCAATATCTTGCAACAGGCAGGCACCGCGATGCTCTCGCAAGCAAACCAAAGCGCTCAATCCGTTTTGCGTCTGCTGTCCTAACAATCGCAACCTTGAGGGGGACATCGCCCGAAAAGCGACTTTCTCTCTCTCAAAAAAAAGGGGGCTCCCTTCCACACGGAAGGGAGCCTTTCTATTTTTCCTCCTCTCCCTTGTAGGCACGAGCCAAAACTATACCAAAAAATCAAAAAATGGGTCAATATGACGCATTTTAATGCTCGGGAAACAGCGTCTTTTTGACACCTTTCCGTTGCTCTCCTTCTTAGAAAACCCTGGGCTAAATTATGAAACCTCCTCAGAATCAATGAGATAAAAATTTTTAACCCCTGTTGGCACGCTGGTAGCTTGATCATTGACGAGCGAAACAACGAAACTCAACAATAACAAAACACAACTATGAAACTCATACGCTACAATCCAATCCAACGCGAAGTCTGGACACCGATCGACCAACTCAATTCATTGCGGGATCTTTTTGATTCTGCTTTTGCGCTGGCATCGAGTGCCCCAGGCGTCCGCAGAGAATGGCTCCCTCCCATGGATGTCATGGAAGACGAGCAAAAAATCACCGTTCTCATAGACTCGGCAGGAATGAAAAAGGAGGACTTTGACATTTCTCTCGAAAAAGGATCCCTCACGATCGCGGGGGAACGAAAACAGGAAAAACAAGACGGTGAAAGCTTCCGCACAGAACGCTCCTTCGGGTCGTTCCGCCGGACGATCGCCCTGCCCTCCCCTGTCGTCGCTGATCAAATTTCCGCAAATTACCGGGACGGAACCCTGACAATCGAACTCCCGAAAGCCGAGGAAGCCAAACCGAAAAAAATCGAAGTCGGAATCCTCTGATCCAATCCAATCAAACCAAAACTAAAGCAAAAAACCTTTAATCCTATGAACGATTCAACTGATAAAACCGATTGCGAAACGGCATCCTGTTGCCGCAAAGCAAGCCCTGTGGAATATGCAATCCCGAGCGCAAATTTGCACCAGACCGAAAAAGGATTCGTCTTGGAAATCGAAATGCCGGAAGTGAATAAAACGGGGGTCGATCTGACGGTCGAAGACGGAAAACTCACAATTACCGGCGTGCGCCAACCTGCAAGGGCAGGCGACTACCTCCACAAGGAAAGGCAAACGCTGGACTACCGGAGGGTTTTCGACCTCGACCCGACCATTGATCCTTCGATGATTTTGGCGAGCATGGAGCAAGGACTTCTGAGCGTGACCTTGCAAAAGGCCGCCGTCCACCAACCGCGAAAAATCAATATCA
>DYNR01000366.1 GCA_020720945.1 Chthoniobacter flavus
ATCTTCTTTGCATTTATCTCACGGATTCAGGTATAGCAAGCGGTCCCGAAACACTCAACAAAAAAACGAAAGCGGCACATCCGCTGCTAACCCAAAAACGGTCAGCAAATCAATGAAATCCAGCAACTTAACAGTCCAGCAAAAAGAAGAGTTTTTCCAGTTTTTGCGTTTTCGCAGCATATCGACACAAGCCAAGCACGACGCGGATACAAGAGCTTGCGCGGCGTGGTTGAGAGACAAGCTCGAGTCCATCGGCCTCGAATCGTTTTTGAAAGAGACGGGGGGACACCCTGTGGTTTTTGCGCGGACGCCGAGAGATCCGGGCAAGCGGACTGTTTTGATTTACGGGCATTACGATGTCCAGCCGCCGGATCCGCTGGACGAATGGAAGAGCGACCCGTTTGAGCCAGAAGAGCGGGACGGCAAAGTGTATGCGCGGGGAGCCAGCGACAATAAGGGGCAAATTTACGCCCACATAGCGGGGGTCGCCGACACGCTGGCGAGGGACGGGCAACTTCCCGTGAATCTGCTGTTTTTGATCGAAGGGGAGGAAGAAATCGGGAGCCCGAGCCTCCCCGGATTTTTGCGAGAAAACCAAGAGCTTTTGCACTGCGATGTGGTGGTGCTTTCCGATACGGGAATGGTCGCGCACGGCGTGCCGACGCTGGCATACGCATTGCGCGGGGTGGCGGCGTTGGAGTGCGTCGTCCGGGGACCGTCGCACGATTTGCATTCCGGGATTTACGGAGGGGCGGTGATGAACCCGATTTCTGCGGCGGCGCGGTTGATTGCATCGTTGCACGGCGAGGACGGGAAGGTACAGATCGAGCATTTTTATGATCGGGTGCAACCTCTGGCAGACTGGGAGAGAGAAGAGTCGTTGGCTGCACCGTGCGGGGAGGCCGAGATTTTGGCGCAGACGGGGGCACCGTCATTATTCGGGGAGCAGGGGTATAATGTTTTGGAACGCATCGGTGCTAGACCGACGGCAGAAGTCAACGGGATCGGCGGGGGGTATCAAGGCGAAGGAACCAAGACCGTTTTACCCAAAGAAGCATTTTTTAAGCTGACTTTCCGGCTCGTTTCCAACCAGTCTTCCCAAGAGATTTTAGAGTTGGCGGAGAAGCACTTACGCGAGCATTGCCCGCCAGGGGTCACTTTAGAAATCCGTCGGGGGCACAGCGGAGAACCGTATTTTGTCGATCCCCACAACTCGGATGTCGAGGCGGCTTGCCGGGCGTTGAAAGATACCTTCGGGAAAAAAGTTTGCAGGATGCGGGAGGGCGGGAGCATCCCTATTTTGCTGGAGTTTCGGGAGATTCTCGGGGTGAACTGCCTATTGCTTGCGCTCGCTTCGCCGGATTGCAATGCGCATTCGCCGAACGAGAGCTTCCCGTTAGAAAATTTAGAAAAGGGGATTCTGCTCAACCAGTTCGTGTTGTTTGAGTTGGCGCAAACAGTCTATCGCGGGGATGTCCCGTGGGGGTTGCTCAACAGGAATGTCGGAGCTTGTTGAAGCTTTGAACGAAACTCCGGCAAGCGTCCCGCATCGCTAAAGCCAACGCAAGGTCAGCGCAAGGTCAACGCAATCGACGGTTTTTTTGCAGGTCGTTTTCTCTGCATTTCCGATTCCGGAGAACCGGTTAGTTTCTGCGCAGAAGCATCGGCCATTGGTCTGCCGAAGAGAACGGGACGGAAGAGGAATAAGAGCCCGAGAGGTTGTCGCCATTTTTCCGCAAACGGGCGGTGTAATAAGTCCAACCGCCCGAGTTGAGAGCGAGATAAACCGAACGTCCATTGAGTTTTCCTTCGACCGTGTAACTGCCGAGATTTCCCGTGATTTTGTTGCCGGATTGGGAAAGTTGTCCCGTGCCCCAATCGGAGGACTGCCACATTCCGGAGACATCGGTGGTGGCTTTGCCGCTTACCGAAGAGAGCCAAGCGGTTTTGGACGACTGGTTTTTGGCGTATTTTTCTTCATTACAACCAGAGAAGGCAAATGCGGAGACGAGCAAAACGAGGACGGGAAGAAATTTCATAACGGGAAGCAGATTAAAGGAGAAAAGTGAGTGGAGTCAAGAGGCGATTCTTGGGGAGTTTTCGGACAAAAAGCGCAAGGGGTTCTCCGCTTGCGCTGAACCTGAATCAGTGAGATAACTGCTGTGAATCTCTGCAATCAATTGGGCTG
>DYNR01000367.1 GCA_020720945.1 Chthoniobacter flavus
TTTGCAGCCCAATTGATTGCAGAGATTCACAGCAGTTATCTCACGGTTTCAGGTTATCGCAACAATTCGTGGGCGAGGACGCTCAGGCAGTAAATCGCGGCGGTTTCCGTCCGCAAAACAATGGGGCCTAGCGTGACGGGCACACGACCTGCCGCGCGGATTGATTTCATTTCTTCCGGAGAAAAATCTCCTTCTGGTCCGATCAGTATCTCCGCGTAGTTTATCCCTTCAGCGTGCCGGTTTTTCGCTGCGGCGATGGCATCCGAGAATTTTTTCGCGTCTTCTTCCAAGGAGCCAACGACGAGCAACCCTCCTGTTTCGGGGTGCTCGGCTTTCAAAAATTCGAGCAAGGAAATCGGCGGGGCAACCCGCGGCAAAAAGTTTTGTCCGCATTGTTTGCAGGCTTCGAGCGCGAGTGCTTGCCACTTGTCTTGTTTGCGCAATTTTTCGTTTTCTTCAAGACGAACGATTGTTCTTTCGGTCAGGAGCGGGACAATTGCGGAAACTCCTAGCTCGACGGCTTTTTGAATTACTAGCTCCATGTTTTTTCCCTTCGGAATTGCTTGGGCTAAAACAATGTGGCAGGGGATGAGTGGCGACTTTCGGCGGGCACCGATTTCGATGGATGCGGCTGACCGGGCGACGGATACGATTTTCGCATCCGCTTCGGAGCCCTCCCCGTTGAAAACCACGAAGCTGTCGCCCTCTTTCATACGCATCACATGCAATGCGTGGTGGGACTCCTCGGCTGACAATTCTGCCGTTTCTGAAATAAACCGGTCTGCGGGAAGAAAAAAACGCGCCATAGCACCTCGGATTGTCTTCTTCAAAAAAATGAAGTCAAGCCCGCCACGGGCTATCGGGCGGTTATTTTGGAAACGGCTCGCTTTACATGCTTCACAACATATTCATCCAGAGCATCTTGCCACGAACGGTTCCGGACAGGGAACCCGCTGAAAAATTTATCGGTCGCGAGGACGGAATTTTTTGGACGCGGCGCAGAAAGCGTGCCTAGTTCGGAAAGTGAAATCCCTTGCGGAGCCGTAGTTTTTACAGGAATCCCGGCTCGTTTCGCCGATTCCAATGTGCATTCCGCATACTCTAGCCATGAACACGCCCCGCTGTTGCTGAGATGGTAAAGTCCTCCGGTGCCGTTTTTTTCGATAACCGCAGACACCCATCCGGCGATATCTTCTGCCGATGTAGGAGACGACCATTTATCGGTGACCGCCCGGACATTTTCGGATTCCAGCGCGTTTCGGATTACGGCATCCGGGAATGCGGGGCGCCCGATTCCAAAAACCCACGAAACCCGGAAGACGAAATGTTTGCCTTCCGAAGCCAGCACCAACCGCTCTCCTTCCAGCTTGCTTTTGCCGTAAGTTCCCAAAGGAAACGCCGGGTCTTCCTCGCCATACGCCGCGCCCTTTTCTCCGTCAAAAACATAGTCGGTGCTAAAATGAATCAGCCGTTTTCCCGTTTTTTTGCACGCCGAAGCCATGATTCCAACTGCTTCTTTATTCGTTAGATACGCCAATTGAGGGTCTTCTTCGCAGGCCTCCAGCGAAGTCAGCCCAGAAGCGTTGACCACCCACTCGGCATCGGTTTCCAAGAGAAGCTTTTCTAAAACATCAAACCGCAGCAAATCAAAATCGCCGCGAGAGATGGAGGCGACAGAATACTTGCCCGCCCAAGCCGCGACCAGCGTTGCCCCGAGCCTCCCCTTGCTCCCGATTACCAGCACTCGTTTCATCATGCTTTTTTCAGGTTTTGAATTTGCGAAAACGGATTTTTCGGCAAGGCTTGCGGGATATGGATACGGGGCATGAATCATCTATTAGCAAAGAAGTTTGCGAAGAATCAACCGGCAAGGTTTGGTTTGTTTGCCAAAGGAGCACAAATTGTTGCCGGTGGCCGGGGCAAGTAAAATTAACCGAATCGGACATCGCAAAAATAGCGGCGTTTCTTGGCATGGCGGAAACCGATTTCATCGAAAAGCACACGCGTTTGCAAATTTCTCGGAAGGGGCTTGCGCTGCTAGAAAAACCAAACGGCGAATGCGCCTTTTTATCCGATCGGGATTGCGCGATCCAAGAAGCAAAACCCGAGCAGTGCAAAGGCTTTCCCAATCAATGGAACTTCCCTGGATGGCGGCAAGTTTGCAAAGCCGTTCCCACGGCAATCGAA
>DYNR01000368.1 GCA_020720945.1 Chthoniobacter flavus
CGTGCGGATGCTGCGGAGGAGGTGGGGGAAGAGGGGAAACTGTGGCTGCGGTTTTTGACGGAGGTAGGGGAGGTGCTGCAAGGGAAGGAAGTGCCGGAAGAGTTGTTGAGGGACGGGGGAGTGAGGCAGGCGGTGGAGATGGTGGAGGCGGGAGCGTATAGCGAAGGGGAGATTGCGACTTACGATGCGTATTGGGATGCGGTGAGTCTGGAGAGGACGGTGATCGGCGACTCGATCCGGGAAGGGATTGAGCAGGGAAAACAGATTGGGATGGTGGAGGGAAAACAGATTGGGATGGTGGAGGGAAAACAGATTGGGATGGTGGAGGGCGAGCAGATTGGGATGGAAAAGGGGGAAAGAAAAACGAAGATTGCACTGGCGAAGAAGATGGTTGAGGCAGGGATGGATGTGCTTCAAATCGAAGAGCTTACCGGGTTAAAGGTTTCGGAGTGGATGGAGGGGAACGGAGAAGGAAGAAGTTAGAAGGAAGAAGGCAGATTGCAGAATGGGGGAGGGGAGGGAAGTAAAAAGGAAAATTGAAAAAGGAAGAAGTTGGGGAGAAGCTAACGGCCTAATTTGCCTATTGGGGGCGGCGGATGGCGTTAGAAGACACTGCTGATTTTTGAGTGTGTATCCGTTCCCATTTTTCTTTTTTTAGCTTTCCGAAAAAATATTCAAAAACGGCGGTTTTTGAACAGGTTCAGAAAAAAGCCTGTTGCGGGGGAGGAGGGAAAGGACGAAACTTTGATTTCGTGCGTTATGTGGTGCGCGTTGATCCTATCCTACTGAATGAAACCTTTTTCCCCAGAGCCCCGTGCGTCTGCCCGCCTCAAGCCGTTTCCGGTTTGCGGGGGTTTCTTTTCTTTTTCCAAGCTGTTGCAGGAGAGTGCTTTTTGGTTTGTTAGCCTCGTTTTTTTCGTTTTTGCCGGGGTGTCGGAAGGATGCAACACGCCGGTTTTCCGGTATGCGTTGGAGCACTGGCCTGCGTCGGATTACCGGTTTGTGGTTTTGACGGAAGGGAAGCCTCCGCAGGAACTCAAGCAAAAGGTTGAGGCGCTGCGGCTTCCGCACGCGAATTTGAAAATTGAGTGGGTGGATGCCAAAAAGCAGAAGAAGGGGGCGTTTGGGTGGGGGTGGCCGAAGGAGGCGTTGCCCTACGCGTTTTTGAAGGCTCCGGAGTTGAGCGAGGGGGACAACTGCGTGGACGATCTGGTTTTGTTTGGTTTCAGGGGAGGGGCAGGGGCACCGCAGGAGGTGCACGAAAAGGGGGGGAGGAGCGCGAAGGAGGGACCGGTGGTATGGGAGGGTTCGCCATCGGATGAGGCGTTGGAGTTTTTGTGCGATTCTCCGGCGAGGAGGAAGGTGGCGGAGAAGATTCTGGCGGGGGAATCGGCGGTGTTTTTGGTGGTGGAGAGGGGGAGTGCGTCGAAGATGTTGGAGGAGGTGGGCAAGCTTGGCAAGCGGCTCAAGGCGGCGGAGAGGACGGTGGCGTTGTCCCAGCCGCTCACCGAAGGCAAGATCAGCAAGAAGATTCCCTTGCAGATGAAGTTTTCGGTTTTGATGTTGTCGGCGAGCGACCCGAAGGAGAAGGTTTTCATTGCGCAGTTGATGCAGTTGCGCGGGAGGCGGGGAGGGGTGGATATACCGCCCAAGCCGGTGCCGGATTTGTGGGAAATCGGGGGAGTGGAGCCGGTGGTTGTTCCCGTGATAGGGAGGGGTAGGGCGGTGGCGATGTTGCGTCCCCAGGACATGGATGACGAGGAGGTGCGCAAGCTTTGCGGATACATTGCGGGGCCGTGTTCCTGCGAGGTGAAGCGGCAAAATCCCGGGGCGGATTTGCTGTTTGCCGTGGATTGGGTGAAAGCGGTGGAACCCGTTGCTTTGAAGCAAGTTGTGCCTGCTTCTTCGCCTGCTTCTGGCCTGGTTGCGGCGGGCGGTGAGGCGCAAAATGCCGGGGTGGATCCCGAGTGCAAACTGACCTGTTTAGAGCCTTTGAGCGAAGAGAAGAAACCCCGAATTTTGAGGACGGAAAGGAAGCCCTATGAAAAGACCCAATAAAAACTATTTTTGGAATTGCGCGTGCTGGATTGTTGCGATGTTGCTTGTCGCGGTCGTTCCGGTGAAGGCGGTGACGGCGACTGCGGCGAACCTGCTGACGGACACGAAGAAAGCGGGGGTGGTCGTGAT
>DYNR01000369.1 GCA_020720945.1 Chthoniobacter flavus
ATTTCTGAATCTTGAAAATTTGATAGCTTTTGCCTCCCTTTTCGGCTAAACCAACCCCGATGAAATACACGCTTTTTCTTTTCCTTTTCGCCAGCTTCTTGGGCGAAACTCTCGCACAAGAAACTCCAGCTACCATCACCGTCCGCAAAAGCGACACCATCGCCGTAGCTTTCAAAGGAATCGCGGGCTCCGACGGTGCTACCGCATCAAAAGTGCTTGAAAACGATCTCCTTATCTCGGGTTCCGTAAACCTCGTCCCCGCAGAACGCGCTTCCTACACGATCTCTGGCGACGCTTCGGGCGGCACTCTCAAAGGTATTGTCACCGATGCCCGCGGCTCCACCGCTCTCAGCAAATCCTACTCCGGCCAACCCCGCACCACCGCCCACCAATTCGCCGACGACATCGTGGAAACCTTGACAGGCTCTCCCGGCATCGCCACCACAAAAATCGCTTTTGTCTCGAGCCGTAGCAACAAAAAGGAAATCTACACCGCAGATTACGACGGCGCAAATGTCCGCCAATGGACCAACGACGGCGGCATCAGCGTAGCCCCCGCCATCAGCCCCAACGCATCCATGCTCGCCTACACCGGCTACCAGTCCGGCTACGCGGATATCTACACCATCGACCTCGCTTCCGGCGCCCGCAAACGCATCGTCAACTTCCCCGGAACTAATTCCGGCGCAGCCTTTTCCCCCGACGGAAACCGCATCGCTTGCAGCATCAGCCGCGACGGAAACCCCGAACTCTACATCGTCGGCGCAAACGGCGGTGGCGCCCGCCGCCTCACAAAAACCCGCGGCGTAGAATCATCCCCCTCATGGTCGCCCGATGGCCACGAACTCGTCTATTCTTCCGATGACTCGGGCTCGCCTCTCCTCTTCCGCATCAGCGCTGCCGGCGGCAACGGTTCGCCGATCCCAACCGGACACGCCTACAACACGGAACCCGACTGGTCGCCCGACGGCAAAAAAATCGCTTTCGTCGCCCGCTCTGGCGGCTTCAATGTCGCAGTCAAAAACCTCGCCTCCGGTGCCACCAACCTGCTCGCTCCCGCCGCCGTCAACCCCGTCTGGACCCGCAACTCCCGCCACCTGATCTACGCAACCTCAGACGGCTCTTCCCTCATTCTCATGGATACCCAAAACGGGCGCAAATTCCCCATCCTCTCGGACCTAGGAAAAATCAGCGAACCTTCTTGCTCGCGCTAACCCACCCCCCATCCCCTCGAAAACAGATGAACCTAAAAAAAGCTGCCAAAAAATCGAGAACGGCGGAACTGCTTGATTTTCAAACAGTTTTCCCAAACTCCGCCATCCCTCTCTCCGCCGCCTTTTTGCTCTTGGCATCTCCCCTTCTGAACGCCCAAACCCCCGCCCAACTCGAACAAATGCTGGAAGAAAGTTCCGGCCAACACATACGGGAAGAGCTAGGGGTCAACCCGATCACCGCCCCGGCCATCCGCAACCTCCTCCCCCAACTCGAACAGTTCCGCCCGATCCCATTGGAACTCATCGCCCAAAACAAAACCGACCTCTCCTTCTCAAACAGGATGCAAACCGCGATCCACTTCGGGACGATGGTCGCCGATGGCTTCATGCTGGCCCTGGCGGAACGCTCCTCGGATGTCGAAACCATCGGAAAAGCCCTCCTCCGCCAAGCCCACAACCTGGGCGTCGGAGACCGCCTCAACCGCCGTAGCAAAAGCCTCCTAGAAAAAAGCAGCCGCGGCGACTGGCAGGGAATGCGAGAGGAACTCGTTCAAACGCAAGCAGATGTAGAGGATGCAATGATGGAGCTGCACGACGAAGAAATCGCCCACTTCATCAGCTTAGGCGGCTGGCTCCGCGGCTTCCAACTCGCCGCCACCTCCACCGCGCAAAACTACCACCCAAACAGAGCCCAGGCCCTCGTGAATGACCCCGTCATGGAATACTTCATCGAAAGGCTTTCTACCATTCACCCCCGCATGCGCACGACCGAACTCGTCTCGGGGCTCATCACCAAACTCTCCGCCCTCCGCGAAACCTGCCGACAAACAGAAGGCCGCTCCCCATCCAAAGAGGAAGTCGAAAAAATGCGCTCCCTCTCCTCCGAAGCCTTTCTCCTCTGCGTCTCCCCCGTCGATAAAGAAGGAAAAATCATCGGCCCCCCGATGATCAACTCCCCCAAATAAACC
>DYNR01000370.1 GCA_020720945.1 Chthoniobacter flavus
TCCAAAATCGCTTCGTTGTATGCTGGACACACAAAAAAGCTCCCATCCACATTGGCATCTTTGAGAATCATTTGCTGGGCAGCCCGAACAAAATCCCCTCCCTTCCGAAAAAAATATCGCCCCGCTGTTGCCAACTTGCTAATCGGTCGCTTCTCCGCAGCCTCAACGACAAATCCCTCTTCACTCACCTTGACAAAAGAATACCTCGGATGGACATCCTCAAAAACAGGAATCCCCCCATCCAAATCCCGCCGCAAAAACTCCTCCACAAGCTTGCCATGATCCACCTGCAAAATCTGATCCCCGTTGACAATCAATAACGGTTCCCCATTATCAATTTCCCCCACCGCAAGCAACGCCGTGCACGCCGCCCCCGAAGTAGGGACTGGCGACAACAAAACCTTCGCCTCCGGATATAGCAAATGCACAACCTGATCCGTATGATACTTTGACGCCTCTTCCTTCGGCAATACCACAATAAATTCAGCCCCCGCAATCGCACAGTTTTCCAGCACAAGCTGCAACAGCGGCTTCCCATGAATCTCTACTAAATTCTTGGGATAAGGATACCCCGCTTTTTCAAACGCCCCGCTCCCTCCAGCCGCTAACACAAGAATCTTCATTTGTTATCTCCCCTCCATTCTGGCAATCTGCACGAGAATATTATCCAACGAAACTTCGTAAACACTCCCAACAACCATTACCGGACACCCCGCCGTCCTTGCCGCCTCGATCCCATGCTGATTGTCTTCAACAACCAAGCACTCGCTAGGAGACAACTCAAGATTCTCGCACGCTCGCAAGTAAATATCCGGCGCAGGCTTGCCGCTCTTTACATCCTCATTGCTCAACAAAACATCCAAATACCGCGCCAGCGCACTTTTCTCCATCATCACCTCAACGCTATTACGGATCGAATTGGATGCCACCGCCAACTTGTAACCCCGCTGCCGCAACTGCGAAAGCGCAAACTCGTGCAAAAATGTCGGCTTGCATTTTGCATGAACAATTTCCATCGTATATTCCTGCTTGAGCGTGTTCAAAAACGAATGCAACCCCACAGGCAACCCACGCTCGATCGAAAGCATCTCCAACTTCTTCTTCGTCGGCAATCCATCGAAAGTAACCAAGTGATCGTAACGAGAAATAGCAAACCCAAAATGCCCCAACGCCCGATTCAATGCCTCATAATGCCAATCCTTGGCATCAATCAGCACCCCATCCATATCAAAAATCACCGCCCGAATCTTTGTCATATCCCATCAATCCAAATACTTGTCATCACTCGCTCCCGGATGCTTCACAACCGCCGTCACAGCATCCTCCAACACCTCAAATGCCGTCGATGTCCCCGGTGGCAATGTCACCACATCTCCTGCCCCAAACTCTCGCCCCAGCATCCGCACCCTCCCAGAAACCACCACGGTAATCTCCGTTGCGATCTTGTGATGATGGGAAACTTCGCGATCCCCCCGTTTGTAAAACTTGACCCCAACCTCAACAGCATCGGTTTTAATCAAACTCGGATCAAAATTGCCTACGATCCACCCTTTCGTAAAATCTTCGAGACGAGCAATGATAGGTTTACTTGCTTCTGTTTTCATAACTTTTTGAAATGGAAAAACTCTCGTGCCTCCTCGGGATGATCCGTGCAGAGTAGGAGTTCCCCGCTCTCCACGCAACTCCAACCCGCAACCCGCTCCCAAAATTTTTCATAAGACCTTTTATGCAAATCGGGCGACACAAGGCACACCCGTTTTCCGCAATCCAAGTGCCGCAATGCATCCCCCCCCTCAATCCAATCTCCAAAAAACATATCCATCCACACCCCGCAACATTCCTTGTAAAGAACCACCTCCCGCTCGACTTCGCTCTGTCGGCTAAAAAACGGCAACTCCCACTTCACAAACTGCAACGCATCAGGCACCGCCATATCAAAACAAAAAAAATCGAAATCCGCCCATCTTCCCAACTCTGTCTTAATCGCAGACTGAAGACCATCCGCCTTGATATTCAGGGCAAGCGGCAAACTCGCATCTGCCGCATGATACAACGACAAAAAATCCGAAAACCGCATCTCGTTCCCATGCGGAGGATCGTGCGAAATAACGATTTGCCCGCAATGATCTCGCAAATCCGTCTCCGTCCCAAACCCAAGCTGAAACGACCTCTCAAACGCCA
>DYNR01000371.1 GCA_020720945.1 Chthoniobacter flavus
AAAAGGAAGGCTAGGCGCAGCGCGCAGGATTCTGACTCCTTTTGGAACCCGGGGATTTATCCCAGCTTTGGACGGGAAAATTTATTTTCTCGCCCTTTTCCCGCCCTTGGATCGCCCATAGAGTCTCCAATCCGTATCCCGCCCCCTCCGCCAAGCAGTTGACAAGGTGATGAATCCCCTCGTCCAGAGCGGCGATAAATCGCGAGCACTCCAAGGATTAAGCGACCCAAGTTTTATCCCTTTTATCCCTTGATGCAGGGTTTATCCGCTTCCGTGGAAAAAGGTGTTAGGGCATCGTCCAACTGAGAGACTGCCAGAGAAAGGCGGGAGTGGAGTGCCGCTGGATCCTCCGGAACGGGAGGGAGAGATGCCAATGCCGAACCGATGCGGTGGCGCAGGGGGCGGTGGGCACGCTCATCGCCAGATTCCGCCAAAAGGCGTTTGGTTTCCGCAATTTTCTCAACTGCGTGACGGATGGTTGCAAGGGCTTCAGAAAAGGAAATTTCATTTTTAGAGAATTTTGCTAACAGATTGCAGGTAAAGAGCTTGCAACGGTTTGGCAGAATGTCGTAAACGGCGCAAGCACCGTTTTTGTGGGCGGAGCAAGGCTGGGGAAGAATTCGCTTTTCGCGTTTCAGTTTTGCGCCGCGGGCAGCGAGGGTGCGGGGGGCATCGGTACGCGAAATTTCTACTTGGTCGAAGAGAGTGCCATCGCAACAAAACCCGCAAGCCGAACAAAGGGACGAGGGAGATTCTGCCGTTTTTTCACTTTGCGTAGCGGAAGATGCAGGCACAACAGGCACGGAAAGATCGGGTTTTGTTTTCAGAGTTCGGAGCATGGAGTCGCGGGGGCGACGGGGAGGGTGAAGGAGAAAGTCGAGCCTTCACCGACGGTGCTTTTGACATACATCCGCCCACCGTGGCCTTCCACGATTTTACGGGCAATGGCAAGACCTAGCCCCGTGCTTTGCTCCCCTCCCGTAGTGCGGACATTCGCTTTGCCGAAGGGTTTAAAAAGTTTGGTCAAGTCTTCTTGGGGGATGCCTTGGCCTTGGTCAGCCACCGAGACATGAACCATGGAGCCATCGAAGAAAATTTCGACGGTCACTTTGGTGTTTGCGTGCGAATATTTAACGGCGTTTCCGATCAGGTTGTTTAGCACTTGCTCGATTTTTGCTTTGTCGAGGAGGAGATCGGGGAGTTCGGGAGGAGAGGAAAAAAGAAGGTCGATCTGTTTTTGGTGCGCGAGAACCCGGTTAAGGTTGAGGTTGTGGCGGACGAGTTCCGAAAGATTGACGGGAGAAAGAGAGAGGCGGAGTTGCCCAGATTCGATGGTGGAGACATCCAGCAAGTCGTTGATCATGTTGAGCATGAATTCGCTGGTGGTTTTGATGGTGTTGACGAACTCCATCTGTGTCGGATCCAAAACAGAGGCGGCTTCGGTTTCCAAAAAATCGCTGTAAGCCATGATGACCCCGAGGGGGTTGCGCATATCGTGTGCGGCCATTCCCAGAAGGCGGTTTTTTTGTTCGTTCAGGGATTCAAGGGCGGCGTTGCGGTCGAGCAGTTGGCGTTGGCTTTCGCGGAGAGAAGCTAGGGCGTTGCGGAGGCGCAAACGGGTATGGTAGGCGGCGACATGGTATTTCACGCGGGCAAGGAGCTCGATCGGGTCGGGGGGTTTGACCAAGTAATCGTTTGCGCCAGCCTCGAAGGCTTTTTTCTTAATGGCGGGGTCTTCTTTGCCCGAGAGAACAACGATGGGGGTTTCTTGGAGGGACAGGTGCTTGCGGTATTCGGCAACGATGTCTAAGCCATCGACATCGGGCATGACCAAATCTTGGAGGATGAGGTGTGGACTGAGCCGACGAGCCGTTTTGATTGCGTTTTTTCCTTCGGAGCAGAAGTGGATGTCGATGCCGGGGTCGTCGCTCAACATCCGCCGGATAAATTCTCCGACAACGGCTTGGTCGTCAACCAAGAGGATCATTGTAGAGCCTTGGTGTTCGTCGTGGAAAGAGTTGGTAAAAGACATGGTTGGATTTCTGCGGGTGATTGTAGCAAATTCCCCCGCAATAAGCACGAAAAACTTACGGCTTTTCTAGGTTTTTATTGGAGGAGTGCGGAGTTGGGGAGAGGAAGTTCTGGGGGGAACTTGGAATAGAAAGAACAGAG
>DYNR01000372.1 GCA_020720945.1 Chthoniobacter flavus
TTCATTTCACCCTTGAGTGAGTTTCCTAGTGAGTTTCTCGATGATTTTCAAATACTTTCTTTCTCCTGCAATGACAGCGAACAAACAGGCGACGGCGCAAAGCAAACTCGCCAAGCACGCCAAAACGAGGACGGGTAACATCCCTGCCATCAACGACAAACTCGAAAATTCGGTCGTCCCGTTTTTGATCCCTTGCATCACGAAGGCGGGATTGCCCAGCAACGGGACTTGAAAAAACAGCCATGCCCCCAGCCCGACCGGCATCGCGAAAAGCGACAGGCCGACTAGAGGCCACAGGCGCATCATCTGCTTGCGCCGTTTCAAAAACAGAGTTTCACTTTTGTCTAAGAGGTTCTCGTTCATTTTGTTACCGTTATTTTTTCAGGTTAAAAAGAGGGGTTTTTTGACGGCTGGATTTTTTGGATCGAGCCGCGAGTTTTGTGGGAAGCTGCGAGTTTTGAAAAGTAGAGGGCGGAGGGTTTGAGTTCTCTTTCTTTGGTCGCAGGGTTCATTTTTGCGAGGCCGAAAGTCGCTTTGTAGCCGTAATGCCACTCGTAGTTATCCGCCAGAGACCAGATGAAATAGCCGCGGACATCGTAGCCGTCCCGGATCGCCTTGCCGACTGCCGCGAGGTGGTTTTGCATATACCACTGGCGTTTGGCATCGTCCGTGGTGGCGATACCGTTTTCTGTGATCATCATGGGTTTGCCGTAGCGGTGCGAGACCCTCGCGATTTCGTCGTAGAGGCCCTGCGGGTTGATGCGCCATCCCATCATGGAGAAGTTATTTCCGCGGCGGTAAGGCATGGTCAGGAGCGAGATCGGACCGGGGCTTTGGGAGTAGTAATAGTTGATGCCCAACAGGTCGCAGACATCGTAAATGCGGTCTAGGTGGTCGGTGTTTCCGTGGATCATGGTGTTGTAGATGAGTCCGCCTGGGTCTAGCGGGGCGCGCTGCCACCAGGGGAGGGCTTCTACGCTGAGGATTTTTGCGGAAGGTTTGATGGCTTTGATTTGGGCGGCGGCATCGCGGAACATGGCGGTGCTGGCATCGATGGCTTTCCAGTAGTGGCCGAATGCCAGAGTCATGGCGGGAGGCCATTGGGCGACGATGTAAGCCGTTGTGATTTGGCCATTTGGCTCGTTTTGGGGCGCGTAGTATCGCGTGTGCGGGGCGGTGGCTCCGACGATTTTTTTCACATAGGCATTCCAGCGTTCGCGGGCGGCGGGGTGCAACCAGTTGGAGCGCGAGGGGTCCCGTTTGT
Source organism: Chthoniobacter flavus (assembly GCA_020720945.1). Taxonomy (GTDB): domain Bacteria; phylum Verrucomicrobiota; class Verrucomicrobiia; order Chthoniobacterales; family DYNR01; genus DYNR01. The sequence continues at coordinate 1,265 of DYNR01000372.1, forward strand.
CGTAGAGCCAATCCGGGAAGGTGAAGTGCCAGAGGCAGATGACGGGTTCGATGCCTTCGGCTTTTAGCTTCCGCGCCATTTCCGCGTAGCGGCGGATGGCGGTTTCGTCGTAGATGCCCGGGCGCGGTTCGACCCTCGCCCATTCGATGCTGAAGCGGTAGTGGGTCGGGCGGATTTTTTTTAGGGCTTCGAGGTCTTTGTCAAAGTCCGACCACGAATAAAGCGCGTTGCCTTTTGGCGGAGCTTTTTTTTGAGAAACCGAGATGTCCCAATCCGTTGCAAAAGGTCCGATTTTTGAAAAACTCGGATCTTCGTATTGGTAGCTGGAAGTCGAGATTCCCCAGGCGAAATTTTTGGAAAGCTCGGGGGGCGGAGGAGGGGAAGAAAGTTTTGGGGAGGGGTCGAAAGAGCCGAGAGGATTCAGGCAAGTCGAGCAGGAAACCAAGAGGAGGGCGGGGAGGGTGGCGGTTGCGGTTTTTAGCGCGGGAGCGAGGTTTGCGAGGGCTGAAAAAAGACGGGGAAATTTTGTTTTTTGCATGGTGGGTTTGCGGGGGAGGATGCGGGGTTTCAGTCGCAAAAGAAAGAGAGAAATGGGGGAAAGGAGAATTGCAGATTGCAGATTGCAGATTTGGTTTTTTTTGGCGGGATTTTTTTTGCGGATACAGGGAACTGGTTGATGGGTGCGGGTTTGCGATGCAAGGGCGAGGTGATGAATCCCCTCGTCCAAAGCAGCGATAAATCTCCGCACTCCAAAAAGCTTTGCGACTCAAGAAGACATAAACCCAGCAACCTTGCTCTTCGTTTTTAAAATTATGCGAGCATGGGGGATGGCAAAAGCGAGTTGACAAAAAGCCAATAGAAAAATAGAAACAACTCTCGATTCGTTTTGTTTTTCCCCTTTCCACGC
>DYNR01000373.1 GCA_020720945.1 Chthoniobacter flavus
CAGGTTATTTATGGAGTTAAAAGGCGAAGATAATTTGTTGGTATCTGTGTGTCGAGATTCTGTATTTTGGTAATTTTGGTAAGGTTGAAATACAGGATTGGTTTTTGGCAAAAAAAGACGGTTATGTCTAGCGGAAAGTTATGATTTTTTAAAGATAGTGCCCATTTTAATTTTTTGGCGGGGCGGGGAGGATTTCGTAGGCGGAGGCGGTGTCTTTTACGAGCCAGCCAGAGTCGGCTAATTCTTTGCGGAGGGAATCGGCGAGTGCCCAGTCTTTTGCTTGTTTTGCTTGCCAGCGGCGGTTGGCTAGGTCGGTGATTTCCGCAGGTATCTCTGTTTGAGAAGCGATTACTTCCTTCAATTCAAAGCCGAAAAGGCGCAAGATGCCCTCGAACTCGCAACGCCAAGCCAGTAGGGTTTCGGGGGGGAGTTGCTCGGATTCGATTCGTGCGGAGAGGCGTTTGACGGTCAGGAAGAGTTGGCCGAGGGCTTCGGGTGTGTTTAGGTCGTCCAGCATTGCTTCCCAGACGGAACCGAAGGCACCAGGGGAACGGGCATCCCGTTCCGGTCTCGTGCAGGTGCCCAAGCGTTTGCGGAAGTCGCGCAGGCGGGCGAGGGCTTTGTGCGCGGCGGAGAGGGAGTCCCATGTGAAGTTCAGGGGTTGGCGGTAGCTGCCCGAGAGGAGGACGAAGCGGAGGTCTTCTGGCGTGAAGCCTTTTCCTTGGATATCGGAAAGCGTGTAGAGGTTGCCCAAGGACTTGCTCATTTTTTTTCCTTCGACCAAGAGGTGGGCGACATGGAACCAGTGGGCTGCAAAGCGTTGTCCCGTAGCGGCTTCGCTTTGAGCGATTTCGTTTTCGTGGTGCGGGAAAATGAGGTCCACGCCGCCGCCGTGGAGGTCAAAACTTTCGCCGAGGTATTTCATCGACATCGCGCTGCACTCGATGTGCCAGCCCGGACGCCCGTCCCCCCAAGGAGAAGGCCAAAAGTTGGGGCCGTCTTCGGGGCGGCGCGCTTTCCAGAGAGCGAAGTCTGCGGCGGACTCGCGGTCGTATTCATCGTTCCACGCCGTGTTGCCTGCGAGTTGGGATGCGGTTTCTCCGGCGGTTGCCGGTTTTTTTTCATCGGTCGTGATGCTCCTTTCGTTCAGGCGGGAAAGGGAGCCGTAGGCGGGGAAGGATTTGATGCTGTAATAAACCGAGCCGTCGGGGGAGCGGTAGGCGTTCCCTTTTTTGATCAAAGTTTCGATGAGAGCGATTTGGTCGGGGATGTGTCCGACTGCGCTTGGTTCGACATGGGGGGGGAAGATGTGTAGAGCGGTGCAGTCTTTGTGGAACTGTTCCGTCCAGGCGGCGCAGAACTCCGAGAGGGTGCGGTTTTCCGCTTGGGATTGGCGGATGGTTTTGTCGTCCACATCGGTGATGTTGCGGACATGGAGGGTGCGGAGCCCCGTGCTTTCGAGGGTTCTTCGAAAGATGTCTTGCAGGACGAAGGAGCGGAAGTTGCCGATATGGGCGGGGCCGTAAACCGTTGGGCCGCAGCAATAATAGCGGAAAGTTTCCCCCTCCAGAGGGACGAGAGGTTTGACGGTGCGCGCCATCGTGTCGTAGAGGCGCAAGAAGGGGCGCGGCGCGGAGATGGCAGTTGCGGTGGTTTGTCCGCTCATAGTTTGGTCGGGTTGGGAGCGTCGCCGTAGATGGCGACGGGGTCGAAAGTTTTTTCGGATTCTTGGAACGAGAGCGGGGAGCCCGCCTTGTCGCGCAAGGGGATGCTGCGGTAGAAGCAGCTCCTGTAACCGACATGGCAGCTTGCCCCCGAACCGGCAACTTCCACGCGCATCCAGACGGTGTCTTGGTCATCGTCGATGCGGAGGTCGAGGACTTTTTGGACTAGGCCGCTTGTCGCGCCTTTGTGCCAGAGGCATTGGCGGCTACGGCTCCAGTAATGCGCTTCGCCGGTGAGGATGGTTTTTTCCAGAGCTTCGGCGTTCATGTAAGCGTGCATCAAAAGTTCTCCCGTGTGGAAGTCGGTTGTGACGACGGGGATTACGCCGTTCGAGTCAAACTTCGGGGCGAGTTCGGTTCCCTCTTCGACCTGTTCGACAGTTTTTCGTTCGTGGAATAATGCGTTCATAGTTTTGCTTGGAAGTTTGAACTAAGGAGGAGGGG
>DYNR01000374.1 GCA_020720945.1 Chthoniobacter flavus
GCAGCCCAATTGATTGCAGAGATTCACAGCAGTTATCTCACTGATTCAGGTAAAAAGACAAGTTCGATGCGATATTTCATGGTTGACTGGGCACGGGGTCTTTTGCGTGTTTTTTTCAAGCTTTTGCAGCCCAATAGATTGCAGATATCTCACAGATTTGGGATAAGACCTGATGCGAATTGATTCCAGCGAAAAACAAATTATTTTTAGGCTTACTTTATGAGTGATTTTCCCATAGCATTTTCCGATAGCAGGAACTTCCGAGTTGAGGCTACCTGAGCAGTTACAAAAATTTTTATGACGAAAATCTCTGGGGTGTTTTTCCAAAAAGCGAAGGTTTTTTCAGGCGAGGTTTTTCAAAAAGCGAGAGTCGGTTTTTTCGTTTTTTTGAAAAAGCACGGGCTGTTGGATCCCTTTTTGGCATTTGCGTTGTTTGCGGGGCTTTGCCTTGGTCTGCAAGGTCTTACATGGGGACGCTACGACTGCATGAACTTGGACAAGATGGCGTTTCGGCAGGTGCTATCCAAGGATCGTCCACTTCTACATCCCGGCGGATTTTTAAAGCCTCCCTTCTACACCTACGCAACCCATTTCCTAGCAAAAGTCCCCGCCCAAACTTTCGCATCTAACCTGTTCTTCCTCGACAAGGAAACAAGATGGGAGCTTTATCTGCGTCTTCGCCTGTCTCTGGCAAGAGTTCTCAATATGCTACTCTTCGCTTCGACGACCCTTTTTTTGTTCGGAATGATCCGCTCGTTTTTCGGGGTTTTCTCCGCCAGAACCGCTTCTCTATTGTGGGCGACTTCGGCAGGGCTACTCCCCTTCCAGATTTTTTTGACGACCGATTTGCCAGTGGTTTTTATGATGTTGGCCGCGTTTGTTTTCGCCGTCCAGATCGCACGAGAACCGACAATGAGAGCTTCGGTTTTAGCGGGGCTTTTGACGGGGTTGGCTGCCGCGACTAAATATAACGGTCTGGTGGTGGCTGTTGCGTTGCCCGTGGCGCAGTTGATGGGAAGTCGGGGGAATCCATTTTGGGCGAGTTTCAAGCGTCCTGCGGCGTGGGTTTGCGGGTTGGTTGTCCCGGTTGGTTTTATTTTGGGAAATCCTTATAGCGTTTTGGATTGGAAGGGTTTCTGGCAGGATTTCCGCTACAACTATGTGACGGCGCCAGTGTATGGAGGGGAAGACCCCACACTCTATGGCTACCGCCGTTTTTTTGAATCGTTTCCCGAGATTTTCGGGTGGCCTAGCTGCTGGTTTTTGCTGGCTGCCGCCATCGTGGGAATTTCGGTTTTTTGGTCTGGGAAAAAAGGGGGCGAAGGATGGAAACTCTGGTTGCTTTCATTGGTGGTTTTTGCAATTTACTCCGCAAAAATCGGCAGCTTCCCACGAATGGAAACCCGTTTCGTCTTGCCCGCCGCCCCATTTTTGTTGCTGCTCGCCGCCCCTGGGTTCGCAGTGTTTTCCAAAATGGGAAAATGGGTTTTTACCCCGCTTTTCTCAGCTCTGCTCGCCTACAATCTCGCCTGTGGCTTCACGGTAGGAGCCCTGTTTAGAAATGATCCACGGATGGAGATTTTTACATTGTTGGAAAAAGACCCCCAGAAAAAAATCAGAATAGAAACATCGAAGAGCATGTGCGCAATCCGCTATTTTCAAGGAAAGGAATGGGTGCTGGATATCCAACCTGCTGGAATCGAACGGCGGGGAATTTTTAGAAAAATGTTTGAGGATAACGAAGAGATCGCATCGATTTTCGGACGCTACGAAAAACAAGAAAATGCGGAGTGGTTTTCGGGCGAGGAACGCGCAAAGAGAAACCCCGACTGGGTTTGGTGGACGACCATCGAGCTAGAAGAAATCGTAAAGCCTTATCACGAAGCGCTTTTTGCGGGAGGTTCCGGCTACGAGTTGGTGTATGATGCGGCGAGCGACCCGTTGCCCGCTTGGTGTTATCCCCAACGCGTCGATTTCATGCAAGGCAGAACCTCCGCTTGGAAAAAACAAAACTAAATGAACTGCGGAAAAATCATCCCTCCCCCGAAATCTGGCTCATTTCCTGAATCCGTGAGATAACTCCTGTGAATATCTGCAATCTATTGGGCTGCAAGGCTTGGAAAAAACACGCAAAAGACCCAGAGGTATTCCTTGGTTTTTTCCAAA
>DYNR01000101.1 GCA_020720945.1 Chthoniobacter flavus
GACCTCGCGCTTTGTTTTTTTCAATTACGCGGGGATCGGGGTCACTCTTGGCTGGATAGGATCGCGCGCATTTGGAGCAAGGCATCGCGGTAGGAAGCACCGTCTGCGGCGAGTGCGGCGCGGTAGGAATCGAGCAAAACGGCATCGTTTGCTTTGCAGGTTTCTTCGACTTGCATGAGGAGGCGGGGAAATCTTTTTGCGCCCATGGTCGCGGAGGCGCCGCGGAGGGCGTGCAAGGCTCTGCCCGTCTTGACCATGTCTTTTTCGGAAACATGGGACATGAGGATGGGGAAGCGCAGGTCGTAGTCCTCGATGGCGGTTTCCAAAATCGCCATCGCGATTTCTTTATCCGAGCCCATCAATTCGATAAACTCTTCTGGCGGAGGGAGTTCGCCTTGCTGGATTGTTTTGGATTCCTGTTTGGGGGAGGCGGGGCGGCGGGAGGTGCGGAAGGGCGTTTCCTTTGGTTCCGTGCTCCAGGCGGATGCGGGGAGCCAGCGTTTGAGGGTGAGGACCAGGACGGTGGCGTTGATCGGTTTGGCGATAAAATCATCCATCCCGGCTTCCAGGCATTTTTGGCGGTCTTCGAGCAAGGCGTAGGCGGTCATGGCGATGACCGGTATGCCCGCGATTTTTTTGTGGTCCACGGTGCGGAACTCGGTGCCAGAATCGCAGGCGAGGTCGTCGGTCCACAGGGGCAAAGCGGAGTCGCCCGACATTTTCCGGATTTTTTTTGTCGCTTCGATGCCGTCCATTTCAGGCATCAACAAATCCATCAGCACGAGGTCGTAGGGGAATTTTGACAAGGCTTCGAGAGCTTCTCGCCCGCTGGTGACGGCATCGGCGCGCAACCCCCAAGAGCGTAAAAGAGAAAGGATGACTTGCTGGTTGACGGTGTTGTCTTCGGCGACGAGCACCCGCGCGTTCAAAGTTTTTGACGAGTCGCGCCTGGATTCTCCGGTTTTCAAAAAAGGGTTTTCTGCGGGGGTGTGCAGGCCGCCGGCGAGGAGGGTCACCAGGGTTTCGTAAAGTTCCGGGGCCATGACCGGTTTTGGGATCACCGCATCGAAGTCCGCCGTTTCGCCTTTTCGCAAATCGTCGGGGGAGCAGACGGAGGTGAGCATAACCAGTTTGGTTCCAGAGAGTTCTGGGTCTTCCTTGATGAGTTTGCCGAGTTCTTCGCCGTCCATTCCCGGCATTTGCATATCGAGGATGGCGAGGGGGAAAGGGTCGCCGTCGTTTTCGGCTTTTTTCAAAAGGCCGAGAGCCTGGTATCCGTCGGAGGCTTCTTGTGGGCGGGCGCCCCAAGAGGCGAGGCGGGCGGAGAGGATTTCCCGGTTGGTGGCGTTGTCGTCCACGACCAGAGTTTTGCATCCCGAGAGGTTGCCTTGGGCGGGGCGTTTTTTCTTGGCGGAATTTTTTAGGGGGGACAGGAGGCGGACGGTGAACCAGACTTCCTCTTCGCCGGAGGCAGTTTTTTCGTTTCCGATTTTTCCTCCCATCCTTTTGACCAGGCGTTTGGCGAGGAAAAGGCGGAGGTTTGTGGGGGAGCGGAGGGGGCGGTTATTTTCGTGCCAGGAGAAATTTTCTCCGAGGATTTTCTCGCAATCTTCCGGGAGGGAGCCCGCGGGGGAAACGACCGAAAATTTGAGGGTCGCGCCTGCGCCGTCGTTTTCGGGCATAGCCACGGAGAGTTTGATTTCCCCTTCGTCCGTGTGCTCGATTGCGCGGGAGACGACGGTTTGCAGGATTTGGCGGAGACTGGCGCAATCGCCCGAGAGGGTGGGCGGTAACTCGTTTTCTTGGAAGAAGATCAGCTCCAAATCTTTGAGCGAAGCGGCGGTGGCCAGGCCGACCCCGATGGCGGCAATTTCTTTTTCCGCATCGAAGTCCTGGCGTTCTAGGACGACCGTTTCGGAGGAAGAATCCAGTTTCCAAAAATCCAAAACATCGTTGAAGAGGGCGAGCAAGCTTTCGGTGCGTTCTTGCAAAAGCTCGGCGAAATGGAGCAAGGAAAGGTCGGGTTCCATGTCCATGAGCAACCCGATCATCCCCAAGATGTCGTTCATCGGGCTACGGATTTCGTGGCTGATGCCCGCGAGAAATTCGTTTTTTGCTGCGGCGGTTTTTTGCAGGAGCTCTTCGTTTTTGCGGTGGGTGGCGCAGCGTGCCAAGCTTTCTAGGACGGGGAGCAAGAAGCGTTCGGAGCCTTCGAGGTCCGGTTCGTCTTTGAAAAAAAACAGGATGCCGCCAAAGCCGGGCAGGGAGAATCCGCGACCGTGCAAATCGCCGCAATGCAAAAAACCGCAAGGTGATTTTGCGGGGTCGCCGGCAGAGGAAAATTGCTGGAACCAAGAAACGATGGCTTCGGAGAAAGGGAGCAAGGCGGGCGAGATTTCGTTGCAGAAGGTGAAGCCCGCATCCGTTTTTTCGGCGATGACGGCGGCAGACGCGCCTAAAATCGCGGGGGCGGCAGCAGAAAAATCGGCGAGCATTTCCCGCAAGTTTTTTTCGTAACCGATTGCTAGCGAAAGGGAAAGACCCGTTTCGGCGGATAGAGTTCCGTTTGCTGATCCCATGGTGTTTTTTGGTTAAATTATTTCTTTTGCGCTTTCAGCAGGGCGTTTCGCATGATTTCTAGCGGGGCGTCGCGGTTGAACCAAATCTCGAAAGCGATGGCGCCTTGGTGGAGCAACATCGAGAGTCCGTTTGCGCCCCGTGCGCCTGCTTCCAGTGCGGCTTCGAGCAAGCGGGAGTTTCCGCCCGCGTAAACGGCATCGTAAACCAAGAGGTTTGGCGTGATGAGGTGTCCGGGCAAAGCGGGCGGGTCCGAGCGTTTCATGCCGAGCGAAGAGGCGTTGACCAGGAGGTCGCAGGAAGCGATTTCTTCGGCGATGGAGGGCTCGTCCCAAGGGATAGCGAAGCAGCGGTCGCGGGGGCCGAGGAGGCGGTCGGAAGCCATTTGTTTTTCGAGTTCCGCCGCCAAGGTTTTGGCTTTTTCAAAAGTCCGGTTGACCAGGACGAGTCTTTCGCAACGCTCGGAGGCGCATTGCGCTGCGATGGCTCTTCCCGCGCCGCCCCCCGCCCCAAAAACCATCACCCGCAGGTCGCGGACATCCACATAAAATTCTTCGCGGATCGCGCGGACGAAGCCAGGGCCGTCGGTGTTGAAGCCGTGGAGTTTTCCGTTTTCTACCAAAACCGTATTTGCCGCGCCGATGAGTTTTGCGCTGTCATCCAAAAAATCGCAGTTTTGTGCGGCGGCGACTTTGTGTGGGATCGTCACATTGGCACCGAGAAAACCGGAGGTCGAGAGGGCGCGTAGGGCGGCGGGAAACTCTTCGGCGGTCGCGTGGATGCGGATGTATTGGCAGGGGAGACCGCAGGCCTGCAACGCGGCGTTTTGCATTTGCGGGGAAACGGAGTGGGCGATGGGATCCCCGAAGACGGCGAGCCTGGCAGGTGGTTCCATTGAGCGGAATGCCTCCGCGGACTCCGCCAGCGCGACGGCAGAAAAAACATCGGGATTTCCCATAAGAGCATCTAAAATCGCAAAAGCATCCCGTTGCGTCAAGTGCGGCGCATCGTTGTGTCCCGCAGATATTTTTCGTCGTCGGTGGCGAGGTAGTCTAGGGTGTAATGCAGGCCGCGGCTTTCTTTGCGGTTGAGGGCGCAATCAACGATGAGGGAGGCGACGGTCACGAGGTTGCGGAGTTCCAGCAAATCGGTGCTCACTTTGAAATTCCAGTAAAACTCTTGGATTTCGCTGTGCAAGTTCCGGAGGCGAGTCGCGGCGCGGAAGAGGCGTTTGTCTGTCCTGACGATGCCGACATAGTCCCACATCAGGCGGCGGATTTCGTCCCAGTTGTGGTAAATGACCACCATTTCGTCCACCGCGCCCGCTTCGCCGGGGCGCCATTCGGGCAGGATAAATTCCACGGGTTCTTTGCGGTTGCGGGAGCTTTTTGCAAAAGCGCGGGAAGCCATGACGAGCGCTTCCAGCAACGAGTTGCTGGCGAGGCGGTTCGCGCCGTGCAAGCCGGTGCAGGCGACTTCTCCGACCGCGAAAAGGCCGCGGAGGGTCGTTTCCCCGTTGAGGTCGGTTTTGATTCCCCCGCACTGGTAGTGGGCGGCAGGGACGACGGGGATGGGTTGGGAGGTGATGTCGATTCCCAGCTTGAGGCAAGTCGCGTAAATGTGGGGGAAGCGTTCGCGCACGAACTCTTTTTCTTTGTGGCTGATGTCCAGATAAACGCATTTGCTGCCCGTGCGTTTCATTTCGGCATCGATGGCCCGCGCCACGATGTCCCTGGGTGCCAGTTCTTTTTTCGGGTGGTATCGCTCCATGAAGCGGCGGCCTTTCCCGTCGAGCAGGATGCCGCCTTCCCCGCGCACGGCTTCGCTGATCAAAAACGATTTCGCTTCCGGGTGGTAGAGGCAGGTCGGGTGGAACTGGATAAACTCCATGTTTGCGACGACGGCACCCGCGCGCCACGCCATCGCCATTCCGTCCCCCGTGGCAATGTCGGGGTTGGTTGAATACAGATAGACTTTCCCGCAACCGCCTGTCGCCAAGACGGTTACATCCGAGCGCAGGGTAATCACATTTCCGCTTTTTTCATCCAAGGCGTAGATGCCCACGCAGGAGTCCTGCATCGCGTATCCGAGCTTGCCCGTGGTGATGAGGTCCACGGCGGTGTGGTGTTCGAAAACGGTGATGCCGTCAGTCGCTTTTACGCGGGCGACCAAAGCGTCTTCGATGGCGCGTCCCGTTATGTCCTTCCAGTGCAGGATGCGGCGTTTGCTGTGTCCGCCTTCCCTTCCCAAATCCAGTTCGTCCGTGCCGTCTTCCTTGTCGCGCCGGTTAAACTCCATTCCCGCCGCCATCAACTCGCGGATGGCTTCGGGACCTTCTTTGACAATCATTTGCACAGTCTCTTCTTTGCAGATTCCTGCGCCGCATTCCAGCGTGTCGCGGATGTGCATATCGAACGAATCTTCTTCGCTGATGACGCAAGCCACGCCGCCTTGCGCCCACGCCGTGTTGCTGTCCGAGAGTTTGCGTTTGGTGATGAGGGCGACCGAGCCGACTTTTGCCGCCTTCAGAGCGAAGGTCAAGCCGGCGGCACCGCTCCCGACAACGATGTAATCAAATTCTTTCATTGCGGAGAAAAAACAGAAAGGTTGTCGATGAGGCGTGCGGAGGGGAAGCGGACGGCGACGATCGCGCGTGTCGGAGAGGCGAAAACTTCCGGTTGGCGCAACGATTCGCCGTCAACGATTTCTGCGTAATCCACGGTGGCGCCCGGCAAAGACGACAGTGTTTTTTCGAGTTTCTCCCGGACGCTTGCAGGCGTGGCGCCCGGAGCTTCCGCGTTTTTTTTCGCTTCGAGTAATGCCGCGTAAATCCCTGGGGCAGAACGGCGTTCTTCTGCGGAGAGGTAGCGGTTGCGGCTGCTCAATGCCAAGCCGTCCGGCTCCCGCACGGTCGGGCAGGCGACGATTTCAACCGGGAAATCCAAGTCCCTCGCCATCCTGCGGAGGATCGCTAGCTGCTGCCAGTCCTTTTCTCCAAACACGGCAATGTCGGCCGATGTCAGGTGAAAGAGTTTTGCGACGACGGTGCAAACGCCGCGGAAGTGTCCCGGGCGGGATGCGCCACAGAGGACCGAGGAAAGGGAGGTTTCTTCCACGAAAGCCGAGCGGTCTGGGCGATACATGGCTTCGGGGGATGGGGAGAATACGGCATCGGCTCCGTGGTGTCGGCAAAGGGCGAGGTCGGCTTCGGGAGTCCGGGGGTAACGCGACAAGTCTTCGGAGGGGCCGAACTGGATCGGGTTCACGAAAATGCTGGCGACGAGAGTCCCGTTTTTTCCTGCTAGTTTTCGGCCTTCTTCCAAGAGTGCCGCGTGGCCTTGGTGGAGTGCTCCCATGGTTGGAACCAGCACGATGGGACGCGGCACTTCTCTGCAAAAGCGCGAGCAGTCTTCCGGGGAGCCGAGATTTCTCACGGGTGGGAAAAGGGGAAGAACCGGGGCGGCTCCTTACGGTTTTGCCGGTTGCGAGTTTGGCGAGTCTTGGGAGGCAGGCGAAGATTGCGGTGCGGGGGTTGGGAGATCGGGGGAAGCCGGGACGCTGGCGGCAGGAGCTTGGGACGCGGCTTCGGGTGCTTTGGGTGCTTCCAGTGTAGCGGGTTGTGGGATGGTTGGCAAAACGGGGGCCGTCGTTGCAGGTTGCGTTGGGGCAGGGACTTCGGGTTGCGCCATCAACTCTTTTTGGATTTGCGTTTGTCCCGCGCTTGCTCTGGAGTAGAGGATGGCCAAGAGAAGGGTGATTGCAAAAAACGCGCCGCCGAGCCACACGGTGAATTTTTGTAGGACATGGGTTGTTTGTGCACCGAAAAGATTATCGGTCATTCCCCCGCCGAAAGCGGCACCCAAGCCTTCGCTGCGAGGGCGTTGCATCAGGACGGCAAGGATCATCAGCAAACAGACCAAAACCAGAAATACGAGCAAAATGGAAATCAGTAAATTATACATAAGGCGAACCCTGACTTTTCGCAAAAACGGCTTTTGTTGTAAAGAGCGTTATTTTTGTTTTTCTTGGGTTATTTTGCAGTCCGAGTTCCACCGTTTCCCTCGCTATCCCAAATCCTTTGGAGCGCGCGCGATTTATCGCCGCTCTGGACGAGGGGATTCATTCCCTCGCCATAGGAAAGCCCCTTCGGGCAAACTTTTTGAATCATGCTGGTATTCAAGCACTTGGAAGTAGGATTGCTTGGTGCGTAAGAAGTTGGTTTACACGCTGAAAGAGTTATCTTTGATTTTTGGATGGTTTGGCTCGCCCCATTTTGGAAGTATGTTTCGATCTCTGGTAATTGATTGATTATAAACGATATAAAATAACTGCGGGAATTTTGTTAAGTGCCAGAATTGTGTGAATGTGACTCATAGTCCGTGGACTCATAGACTATAATAAACCGAATTTTACCATGACTAGCGGTTCTGATGATATATTCAGTGTCTTCGGTCACTCGTTGCGAGAGCGGCGAAAGGCACTTGGTCTGTCTCAAGAGGAACTCGCTTTTCGCTGCGATTTAGACCGGACTTATGTTTCTGGTCTCGAACGAGGGAAACGAAATCCCACGCTGAAAGTCTTGTCGGTTGTTGCCCAACAACTCGACATCAGCCTAAGTGATTTATTGCTTTCTATCAAAAAATAAGGGAATTTCGATGACAAAGATCAGTAAGAAGGAAGTTAGATATCACACAAAGGCATCGGAAAAATATATCGATGTACTCTTTTACTACGAAAGTTCTTTTCAATACGAAACATCAATACCTCTGGAGTATCGGCGAACTGGAACAGAGATTTCCGACGATGGTATAGATGCATACCTTGCTAAGGTCTATGAAGAGGTTAAGCCGAGCTGTTGGCAGGAATGGAGGAAGGAACAAAAAGATTTCTGGGATCAAAAGCCGGGAGCTAAGGTGACGAGACCGTTCTTTGAAAAACTTGCCGAGGAATTTACTTGGTATTGCGTTTCTTGTATGTTGCCACCGAACCCAAATTGGGCCAAAAGAATACAAGAAATCAAGCAGTGTGGATACACTTTGGCTACTAAAACGAACCGCCATTGCGAGAGTTGCGGGAAAAAGACGACTCAACTGATTTTAGTGCCTCTTAGGCGGGGTGGTATCACTGGCTATGAAACATGGACTCCCAAGTTGCGTAGTCGCATTGTTCATCTTCTGGAATCCTTCGATGCATTTGAAGCGAAGAAAACACGGAAGGAAAGCCTGTTGCCTGACCACAAGTTTCCCGAAATCCGATGGGATGCCGCTACTAAGCGAGACTCACTTGAGGGCATTTCCGACCAGAAGATCAGGGAAGACTTCCAATTGCTTTCAAACCAACGGAATCAACAGAAACGAGAAGTTTGTCGCAATTGCTTTCAGACAGGGGAACGAGGTGTAGTTTACGGCATCCCGTTTTTCTATGAAGGCAACAAAACTTGGGACTCGTCAATTCCAGTGAAAGGAAAAGCTGCTGAGAAAGGTTGCACTGGCTGCGGTTGGTATGACATCAATGCTTGGCGGAGTAAACTAAAGGAACATCTCAAGACGGTTGAGTGTCCAGTTCATCAGTGACCGGACACTAG
>DYNR01000102.1 GCA_020720945.1 Chthoniobacter flavus
AGGTGGCTGGGGAGGATGTGGAGTTGGTCGCGGTATTTTGCGATGGTGCGGCGGGCGACTTTGATGCCCGATTCGGCGAGGAGTTTTACGATTTGTTCGTCGCTGAGGGGTTTGCGGGGGTCTTCTTCGGCGACTAAATCCAAGAGGGCAACGCGGACGCTTTCGTTGCTGATTTCTTCGCCGGTTTCGGTGGTGTAGCCGGAAGTAAAGAAATACTTCATTTCAAAGAAACCGTGGGGGGTTGACATATATTTTCCCGAGACGGCGCGGCTGACGGTTGTTTCGTGGACACCGAGAGATTCGGCGACGACAGTCATGGTCATGGGTTTGAGAAAGGCGGAGCCGGAGTCCATAAATTCGCGTTGTCGTTCGACAATTTCTTTTGCGATGGAGAGGATGGTTTCGTTTCTTTGTTCTAGGCTTTTGATGAAGAATTTGCCGCCCCGGATTTTTTCGCGCAGGTATTCCTTTGCCTCTTTCGGGATGGTTCCGTTTTGTCCCAGCATATCTTTGTAGTGGTTGCTGATGCGCAGGGAGGGAAGCTCGTCGCGGTTGAGGCGGATCGAAAAGCCGTCTTCCTCTTTTTCCACGAAGACTTCGGCGATGACTTCGGCGTTCGGTTCCGAGTCGAAGCCGCGGGCAGGGTTGGGTTCTAGGCGGGCGATGCGGGATGCGGCGTTTTGGACCGCGTCGAAAGAAACTTTGAGGGCTTTTGCGATATCGGCGATTTTTCTGCGGGCGAGTTGGGGGAGAAAGCGTTTGACGATAGCCACTTCCAAGGAATCGCCGCGGCCTTCACGGCGGAGTTGGATCATGAGGCAATCCTGCAAATTTTTCGCGGCCAAGCCGGGAGGGTCGAGGACTCGTTGGAGGTGCTCGAGGACTTCTTCGACGAGGAGGGGGGTGACGCTATTTTGTGCGCCGATTTCTTCCAGTTTCGCTTCGATGTAGCCGGTTGGGCCGAGGTTGCCGGCGATGGAGTAAGCGATTTGGCGTTCTTGTGGGGAGAGGGCGAGGAAAGAGATTTGTGCGCGGACGGCTTCTTGGAGGGAGGGAGCTTTGGTGAGAGAATCGATGAGGAGCTGGTGTTTTTCGTTCGCTTCCGAGGGGTTGGAGAATCTTTGTTGGGCGTAGTAGGTGTCCCAGGAATCCGCGATGTCGCTCTGGCGTTTTCCCGCGTCGTCCAGGGAAGTGCTTTTCGGGTTTTCTTCCTCTAGCGCAGGGTTTTCCATCAGTTCTTTGGAGACGGCAATGCGTAGGTCGAGCAGGGGAGCTTGGAGGATTTGCAGGCTCTGCTGCATCTGCGGCGAGAGGGTTTGCTGCAGGTGTAAACCTTGGACTTGTTCTAGACCAGCCATAGAGAGTTAAAGAATATGGCTCGTTTCCTGCTTTGCAAGCATTTTGTGTTCCAACGCCCCGGATTTTTTCAGTAGCCAGAAGTCAGTATTCAGAATTCAGGAGTCAGAATCTTTCTCCCACTTTTTCCTTCTCCGTGTCTCCGCGCCTCTGTGGTTCATCCCCACTTCTTCCTTCTTCCTTTCCCCTCGCCCTCCCTTCTTTTTCTCACGGATTCAGGTTCAAGTTTCCAAGAGGAGGCGGGCGGGGTTTTCGATGCAGTCTTTGATTCTGGCGAGGAAAGAGACGGCTTCTTTGCCATCGACGATTCTGTGGTCGTAGGAGAGAGCCAGATACATCATGGGGCGGATGACGACTTGGCCGTTGAGGGCGACGGGGCGGTCTTGGATTTTGTGCATACCGAGGATGCCGCTTTGGGGAGGGTTGAGCAGGGGAGTGCTCAGGAGCGAGCCGTAGATGCCGCCGTTCGAGATGCTGAAAACACCGCCGCGGAGGTCGTCGAGGGCGATTTTGCCTTCCCTGCCTTTGCGGGCGTAAGCCGCCAAGTCCCGTTCGATTTCCGCAAAACTTTTTTTATCGCAGTCGCGGAGGACGGGGACGAGGAGGCCGCGGTCTGTGCCGACCGCCACGCTGATGTCGTAGTAGTGGTGGACGAGAAGATCTTCGCCGTCCATGCGGGCGTTCATGGCGGGGACTTGTTTGAGGGCATCGACGGCGGCTTTTACGAAGAACGACATGAAGCCGAGTTTGGTGCCGTGGCGTTTGTGGAATTCTTCGCGGAGGGAGTCGCGGAGAGCGAGGACGGCGGTCATGTCGCACTCGTTGAAGGTGGAGAGGATTGCGGCGTTTTGTTGGGCGGTGACGAGTTGGGATGCGATTTTGCGGCGCAGGGGGGAGAGTTTTTTGCGGGAGGTGCGGGAGTCTTGGGGGGCGGCGATTTTCAGGGTTGGCTCGAAGGGTTCTGCGACGAGGCGAGGGGGGGGAGGTGTAGCGGGAGGAGGGGAGAAAGGGCGAGGGGAGGGAGAAGGCGGAGGGGTGGCGGGGGTTGGGATGGGAGCGGGTTTTTCGGGAGATGGAGGCAGGGGGTCGCCTGAAGAAATGGCGGCGACGGTTTGGCCTACGCGGACTTCTTCGCCCGAGGGAGAAAAAATCATGAGGACACCCGAGGCGGGGGAGGGGATTTCCGTCGAGATTTTGTCTGTTTCGAGGGTGAAGAGCGGCTCGTTTTCTTCGACGGAGGCACCGTTTGCGTGATACCAGACAGAGAGAAGGCCCGAGGAGATCGATTCGCCGATCGAAGGGATTTTGACTTCGGTTTTCATGGTAGGAGGCGGATTCAGGTTAGATGGAGAAAGCGTTGCGGGCGACTTCGGTTTGTTGGGAGCGGTGGAGTTGGAGCGATCCGACGGCAGGGCTAGCGCTCGGGGGGCGGCCGGCGTAGTGGATTTCCCTGCCAAAAATTTCTTGGAGGCGAGGTAAGAGGAATTGCCATGCGCCCATGTTTTGGGGTTCCTCTTGGCACCAGACGATTTTTGTTCCCCAGCCGAGGGCGGAGGCGGTGATTTCGGTTAGTTTTTTAGAATCGAAAGGGTAGAGTTGCTCGATGCGGAGGATGGGGGTGGAGGCATCTTCGGGGTGTTCGGCGAGGTGTTGGAGGAGGTCGTAATAGATTTTGCCCGAGCAGAGGATGAGGCGTTCGGTCGAGGAGTTTAGCGGTGGGGCGAGGAATGGTTCGAAGTGGCCCGAGGTGAAGTCGGATTCCGAAGAGACGGCGAGGTCCGAGCGGAGGAGGTTTTTTGGGGAGAGGAGGACGAGTGGTTTGCGGGAGGAAGCGCGGGTTTGTCGGCGGAGAGCGTGGAAGTATTGGGCAGGGGTGGAGGGGGTGCAGATTTGGAGGTTGTCTTCGGCGCAGAGTTGGAGGAAGCGTTCTAGGCGGGCGCTGGAGTGTTCCGGGCCTTGGCCGTCGTAGCCGTGGGGGAGGAGGAGGACGATGGAGCTAGGGCGTCCCCATTTTGCTTCGGAGGAAGCGATGAATTGGTCGATGATGATTTGGGCGCCGTTTGCGAAGTCGCCGAACTGGGCTTCCCAGATGCAGAGCATTTGGGGGAAGTCCATCGAATACCCGAAGTCGAAGCCTAGGACGGCGTATTCCGAAAGCGGGCTGTTGTAGGCGCAGAAGGAGGCTTGGTCTGGGGAGAGGCAGGCTAGGGGGACGAACTGGTTTCTGGATTTTTCGTCGTAGAGGACGGTGTGTCTTTGGCTGAAAGTGCCGCGGCGGCTGTCTTGGCCGGAGAGTCGGACGGGGATGCCTTCGAGGAGAAGCGAGCCGAATGCGAGGGCTTCGGCAAACGCCCAATCGTAGGGGCCGCCGTTTTTCCAGGCGTTGGTCCTGCGGTCTAGGAGTGTGCGTTTGAGTTTTGGTTGGGGAGAAAATCCTTCTGGGAGGGAGGTTAAAGTTTTGGCGATGTGGGCCAGCATTTCGCGGGAGATCGCGGTGGGGATGGGGGCGTGCGAGTAGGGCGGTTGGGCGAGAGCGGTCGATTCGGAAAAGGCTATTTTCGCATTTGCCGCCCTGTTCTTTTTTTGTTGTGCGAAAGCGGATTCGATTTCTTGTTGGGAGGCGGCGCGGATTTCGGCGGCGGTTTCTTGGGAGATGGTTTGGGCGGAGATGCAGCGGAGGGCGAAGGATTCCGAGAGGAGGGGGTGCGATTGGATTTTGCGGTAGAGGTCGGGTTG
This sequence comes from Chthoniobacter flavus, assembly GCA_020720945.1. GTDB lineage: Bacteria > Verrucomicrobiota > Verrucomicrobiia > Chthoniobacterales > DYNR01 > DYNR01. Next base: position 4,093 of record DYNR01000102.1, read on the forward strand.
GGTGAAGGTGGGTTCGTCGCCTTCGCTGTGCCCGTGGCGGCGGTAGCAAAAAATATCCACGACGGCATCGCGCCCGAATTCTTGGCGGAAGGCGAGAGCCATTTCAGCGGCTTCAAAAACAGCGATCGGGTCATCGCCGTTTGCGTGGAAGATCGGGGCTTCGATCATTTTTGCAGCGTCCGTGCAGTAGGGAGTCGAGCGGGCATCGGCGGGCAAAGTGGTGAAGCCGATTTGGTTGTTGGCGACGAGGTGGACGGTGCCACCGGTTTTGTAGCCGGGGAGCTGGGAGAGGTTGAGGGTTTCTTGGACGATGCCTTGGCCGATGAACGCCGCGTCCCCGTGGACCAGAAGGGGAAGGACTTTTTTTCTTTCAGCGGTGTCGCCGAGGACGCGTTGGCGGGCGCGGGCTTTGCCTTGGACGACCGGGTTGACCGCTTCCAGATGGCTCGGGTTTGCGGAAAGGCGGATGGTGACTTCGTGGCCGCTTGGTAAGGCGAGGGTGTTTTGGTAGCCCAAGTGGTATTTCACATCCCCGTTGCCGCCGACTAGGTCTGGGTCGAAGCGGTCGTGGAACTCCTCGAAAACAACGCTGAGGGGTTTGCGGAGGAAGTTTGCCAAAACATTGAGGCGACCGCGGTGGGCCATGCCCATGACAATTTCCGTGATGCCGTGTTTTTCGCAATCGGCGAGGAGGGTGTGGAGGGCGACGAGGAGCGATTCGCCGCCTTCTAGGGAAAAGCGTTTTTGGCCGATGTAGCGGGAGTGGAGGAAGCGTTCCAGTGCTTCGGCATCCGAGATTTGTTGGAGGAGGGAGAGGTGGAGGAGTGGGTCGTGGCGCCTGGCGTGGGAGCGGGACTCCATGCGGTCGCGGACCCAGCTACGGAGTTTCGGGTTTTGGATGTGGACAAATTCGGCGGCCAGGGTGCCGCAATAAGCTAGCTCCAACTCGTGGATGATCTGGCGCAAGGGCGCGGTTTTTCCTTCTTTGTAAAAACGGGAAGAAGCGGGGCGGTCGAGGTCGTTTTCCGAAAATCCCAGAGCTTCTAGCGAGAGAGGGGGAGAGTCGCCCGAGGGGAAGGAGCGAGGGAGGCCGAGGGGGTCGAGGTCTGCGATCGAGTGGCCGAGGGAGCGGTAGGCATAGACGAGGCTATCGACACGGGTTTGCCACGATGGGTCGGTGAGCGAAGATGCCGAAGTTGTGGAGGGCGAAGCGTTTTCGCGGGAGCACCCGAGCGTGAAGCCCTCGAAAAATGCTGCCCAGAGAGGATCGACAGAAGACGGGTCGCGGCACCACGAATCGTAGTTTTCATCCATCGTCTCTTGGTTGGAGCGTGCGGCAAAAGAAAGGTTCATCGGCTTGTCTGCTGTTTTACACCCGTCGGGGAGGAGAAGAAAAGGGGATAGTTTCTTAGGGGCATGGCGGGAGCGGGTCAGCGGTATTTTTTTGCGGACGGAGAGGAAACGACATCCACCCAGATTGGCAAGGCGATTTGGGCACCGCCCCCGCCGTTGTAAATCGTTTTTGGCTGGTCGAAGCCCGCCCAAACGCCCATCGTTAAATTTCCAGAAAATCCGACAAACCAGGCGTCGTGGAATTCGTTGGTGGTTCCGGTTTTGCCTGCGGCGCGTCCGCGGAGGCCGAGGCGTTGGGAAGAGGCGGCGGTGCCCCGGACCATGACATCCTCCAAGATTTCGGTGACTTGTTTGGAGGGTTTTGGGGCGAGGAGGGGGGTGCGGATTTGTTTGGATTGGTAGAGGAGGCGGCCCGTGGAGTCCGTGATTTTTCGGATTGCGAAGGGGTGGACTTGGTTGCCCGAGTTGGGGAAAGCCGTCATGGCGGAAGTCAAGTCGCGGAGGGTGGTTTCGAAGGAGCCGAGGAAAACAGAAGGGAATTCTGGAGGGTTTGGGCAGATGCCAGAGCGTCGGAGGATTTCTAGGAGGGAGGAAATGCCGGCGGAGAGGCCGATGCGGACGGTCATGGTGTTGCGCGAGTGGAGGAGAGCGTCGGAGGCGGGGCGAGTTTCCCCGTATCGGTCGTCCGAGTTTTCCGGCGAGTAGCGTCCGTATTTTGCGGGGATTTCGTTTGGTGCAAGAGGGGCATCGGAGACGGGGTCGGAAGGGGAGAGTCCTTTTGCGAACGCCTGCGCCATGACGAAGGGCTTGACGACTGAGCCCGCTTGGCGGAACCCGAAGAGGGTGCGGTTGAAGTTGCTGGTATCGTAGTCCCTGCCGCCAGCGACGGCGAGGATGGCACCGTTGCGGTGGTCGAGGGCGAGGGCGGCGGCCTGGAGGTAATCGGAGTCACCGTTTTGCAGAGCGCGGGAGCGGGGAGGGTGGGGGAAGTTTGGCAGCGATTCGATGCGGGCGAGTTGCGCGGAGATGGCGTGTTCGGTTTCCGATTGCAGGGCAGGGTCGATGGTCGAATAAATGCAGAGGCCGCTTTCGTCGTAGCCGATGCGCTCCAAGATGGTTTCCAGTTCCCTGCGGACAATGTCCATCGCCCAGTTGTCCGAAGTATCGATGCGCGGTTTTTTTGATAGTTTCAGCGGTTGTTTGCGGGCAGAGTCGCACTGTTCTTGGGAAATCCAATCCAGTTCTTGCATCCTTTCCAGAACGAGGTTTCGCTGGCGGAGTGCGGCGCTCGGGTTATTGAATGGAGAAGTCCGGGTTGGGCTGCGGATGATGGCGGCCAGGAGTGCGGACTCGGCGAGGGTCAGCTTCGATGCCGGTTTGTCGAAGTAAGTTTGGCTGGCTGCTTCTAGGCCGTAAGTGCCGCTGCCGAAGTAGATGCGGTTGATGTAGCTCTCGAGGATTTCTTCTTTGGTGATTTCTGTTTCGATGCGGAAAGAGAGGGCTGCTTCCAGCAATTTGCGGTGGATGTTTCTGCCGCCGAGGGGGAAGCTATTTCGTGCGAGTTGTTGGGTGATGGTGCTGCCGCCTTGACGGATTCCGCCCATGAGCAAATTCCGTGCGGCGGCTCTGGCGATGCCGATGGGATCCACGCCGAGATGCTGGTAAAAGCGGCTGTCTTCTCGGGCAAGCAACGCTTTTACAAACGAATCCGGGACATCATCGAACGGGATAACGATGCGGTTCTCGCCAGAAAAACGACCTAAAATTTTATTTGAAGCGTCATAAACGACGGTTCTTTCTGGGAGGTGGTGGAGTTCTGAGAGGTTGTAGCGGAGGGCGAGGGAGTAATAGACGGCGGCGACGATGGCGTAGAAAAGGAGGGAAGCTAGGGAGAGTTTGAACAGCAGTCGTTTCCACGAAAACCCCCGTTTGCGGCGTGGTGCAGCGGGGCGTTTTGTTTTTTGCGGGCGGCGGGCAGGAGTGCGTTTTTTCGTGGGCATCCTGCCGTTTTATTTCGTTGTTGGTTGGTAGAAGCGGAGAGCTTCGATTTCGGAGCCGAAGTCGCGGAGCGGATACACCCCGCGAGAAAACCCTGTGCCGGGGTCGCGGATCAAGTAATCGAAGCCGTCTTTTCCTACGATTACGACAAAGTGGGTGGTTCCTCCTGGGTAGCGCAAGCGGACGATGGAAGGGTTGCCGCGCACCAGGTTGAGGTCGAGGAGTGCGTAGGAAGGGAGGTCTTCGTAGTGGGGGAGGATGGTTTCCGACAATGCGGGGTCGAAGAGCGGGGCAGTTTCCCAGTAAATCCAACCCTGTTCGGTGTAGCCCTCGGGGTGATTCGACAAAAACGCATTGAGGCGGCCGGGGTCGGTGTCTGCCCCATACGATGCCAGCACCATGGCGGCGGAGGTGACCGCGCAGCCTTCCGCGCCCAAAGACGAATCCGTTTTTCCCAGTTTTGCCGAAGCCCAAGCCGGGTTTGCTTGAGCGAAGTGCGGGGTATCGAGGACTTGGCGTTTTGGCCACCAGATTCCGCCCGAGGGAGAAAGAGGGGAGGGGGTCATCCACGAAGCCGTCCACGCGGCGGCCAGGAGGAAGAAGAGAATGAGGGCGAAGAAGAAGAGGGTCAGCCGCTTAAAAAGCGGGGGGTCGTGATTTGGCATGGGGAGCGCGGAGGATGGCGATTTTTTTTCCGTTAAAACTTCCGATAAGCAT
>DYNR01000375.1 GCA_020720945.1 Chthoniobacter flavus
CCCAACAGCGTCAGAAGCTCGACCTCAAAACCATCATCGAAATACTGCGCTGCGCCAGGAAAAAGAAAATCTGGCTTGGCTTTATTTTCGACTGTAGCCGCACGCTCAAACACAAGTCCATGCGCACGGAAGACTGCACTCAAATGATTTTCAAATGCATGACCCGCTCGTGATTTGCGGCGGTTGTGGACTGAAAGCGAACAATTCACAAAATCATCAACATCCTTAAACCCATGTTTAAGCCGTTCACCGACAATATGTTTCTCCAGCACTCGGAATGCGAATTCCTCAGCTTCCATCCACGCAATAATAGCGGCATCAGGGTTCTCCTTTGCGTGAATATCCGGTAATTCTGCCCGAACGAATTCACCGAAAACCACAGATGGCGGAAATCCTTTTCCAAACCGATGGAGCATTCGCTCCAGCAACAAATCATCCTTTGCAGGCAAGACAACACCCAAAACCTCGAGGATGCGGGCCTGCGCCATATTCACGGTTTGAGCGGCATCAATTTTTGCCGTTTTGAATCGTGGCTCGGCTTCATCGGTGATACCGAAAAGCCACCGGAGCTGGCTTTCGCAAGTGGAACCAGCCTCAGCAACCAATGCCGTTGCCATTTGATTGTCTTCAGCGAAAGCGATGACGAGAAAATCCTCCACCCTCGCACGACCGTCGCGGCCTATAACTCCGTTGTCGGTGTAATAAAGACGCCATTCCGTTCGCTTCGGGTTGTTGGCGCGAGAGTCATACCAGCTCATGCAGGCGGCGGCTTCCGTTACCTCGTCTTCCGCATCAGCAAAATAAAAAAACTTCGTTGGTATCCCGGTGCCAGCTTTGCAACTCCGGGTCGTTGTGCCGAGAATCTTTCGCAGATGAACCGACGGATTAAACTCGTGCCCGTTGGATACCGCTGGATCAACTTCAACTGGGGTAATACGCTTCCACGCAAAGGTAGAGAAAACTTGCGAGAGATGTCCGAAATTCATGTGGCTTTCGTGCATTGGCGTTTTTTTAGAGGGTGTAACTAATGGGCTTTTGCGTAAATTGAATTCGACCAACGATTGGTTTGTGCAGTAAGAGCGAAATCCGATGGGCTGTTCAGCGGTTGCTGGAGTGTTCGTAGAACCGCTGATGCAATACGCTCAACCACGGGGACTACTACCGAGTTTCCGAATTGCCGATATGCCTGGGTGTCTGACACGACGATCTTAAACGAATCCGGGTAGCCCATGAGTCGAGCGCATTCGCGTGGCGTGAGTCGCCGAGGAATGCATCCGCCATTTTGTGCGACAAGAATTTCCGAACCATCCTTGTGGTATCGCGCACTGAGCGTGCGGGTAACATCGCCCCCCGTAACAAGGCCGAACCCAAAGCCGTTGCCCGCAGCGCGATGCTTGGCTGCATAATTCTGGAGATAAGTCCAGAGATGATCGGAAAGAGTGTATTTCGGGTCGGGCTGCGGGTCGAGAATCTTGGCGAGCTTGGGACCATCAGCCGGAAATTGCGGGAAAACAAAATCACGCCACTCGCGAAAACCGACAAGGAAAATGCGCTCGCGATGCTGCGGGACAACACTTTGCGCATCAATGACCTTGTGGTAAACGGTATAACCGAGCGTCTCGGTGAGTGTCTTGTAAATTACATCAAAAGTCTTGCCGCCATCATGGCTCTTAAGATTTTTGACATTCTCGAGAACGAAAGCCGCCGGGCGATGGAAATCGAGAATATCGGCAATTGAAAAAAAAAGGTTTCCCTGTTTTTCGTCTTGAAACCCATGCTTGCGGCCAAGGCTCAATTTCTTTGACACGCCCGCAATGCTGAATGGCTGACACGGAAAACCCGCACAGAGAATATCGTGTTCTGGAATATCAGAAACTGCGATACCGCGAATATCTCCGTAGGGTTTCTCGCCAAAATTGCTCTCATAGGTTTGCTGGCTGAACTTGTCGTAGTCGGAGGAGAAAACGCATTTGCCCCCAGCACGCTCAAACGCAATACGGAAACCGCCGATCCCACAAAATAAATCAACGAAAGGAACCTGCTCTTGGTCGGCTGCCCCATTGGCACGATACGGCAGAGGGTCTTCGCAAAAACTCTTTGCTCTAGCTTTCCGTCGTTGCGGATTCTCGTCTTTTGATGTTCGCTTTGGCATAGTGTTC
>DYNR01000376.1 GCA_020720945.1 Chthoniobacter flavus
GAAGTCGTGCCTTCCCGTCCAGAGCGGAATCATGCTTCCGCACTCCAAGGGTTTTGCTACTCAAGAAGAAAGGAACTGAAGCTAGGGTGTTGGGCTAGGGTGTATGCGCACTCCGGTGGGCACGCCGCCGTTGCGGTCTAGCGCGACATGGGTCGTGACGGTGCGGAGAAACTCGGGGGGGATCTCCGCGAGGTTTGTTCCGCCCACCCGTTTTACGATTTCCGAATCTGCGACGACGAGTTCGAGTTCCAGAAGTTGAGGGACATTGCCCGGTTCGCCGGGTTTCCATGCGCCGGCAAGATCGTTCGGGTCTGCGTCCGGTTGCTTCCAATCTGTCCAAGTGCCGTTTGGTGTTGTGGTGTCTTGGTAGTAGGGGCGGACGCGGAAAGCCTGGATGTTTTTTGCGACGATTTCCGAGTTGGGATCCGTGGCTTGTAGCGAAGACCAAAAATCTTTTTTCGGGGGCTCATTGGTCAACCGCCCCGTCAGCGTGCCGCTATCCAAAAAATAGCGGTAGAGGTTTTGCGATTCATTTGTGCTAAAATCGGAAGATTTTCCTTTGGCGACAAAGTAGGCGACGAGGCAGAGGTCGCTCTGGTTGGTTGTGTTTTGGGATGAGAGCGGAAGGGCGGTGACGAAGCCGAGTTCCGAGTTGTTTTTCGCGCCGGAAGGGAGCGGGGATATGTGGAAAAAATCCTTGGAATAGTTCGCGTTCGTAGCAATCACCAGGCAGGCGAGTTCGCCGGACATCATGTGAAGGGCGGCGCGGGCTTCGCGGAGGGTCTCGACTTGTTTTTCCGAGTTGCGCCAAAGTTTGGTGGCGCTGTCCACAACGCCCATGAGCATGACGACCAGGAGGGAAAACACGGCCATCGCCACGAGGAGTTCCATGAGAGTGAAGGCCTTGGTTTTCATGGGGTTCTGGTGTCGAAAAGGGTAAAAAACGAGAAGGTCGTGCGGTTGGTCAAGGCGGCGGATGCGGGAGTGGTGACGAAGGCTTCCACCCGCGAGAGGTTGGGCAAACCCGTGTTTTCTGGCAAGGCGGTCAACTCGACCGCATAGACCCAGCCCGACTCTTTGATTTCGTTTGAGATGGAACCCGAAATGGTGCCCCGCGGTTTCCCGTCGATGTCGTAGCCGATGATGATTTTCTTGGATTGGGTCAAATCGAAGGAAGTGCTATCTCCGTTTGGAAAGTTGGTGCCTTTGATCACGAGAGCTTTTTGGGGGTCGGAGGAAGCCTTTAAGTCGGCGAATATTTTTCTCGAGATCAGGACTGCTTGGGTTTCGTGCTGGCTGTCTTGCGCGGAGCGTAGGGCAGTGGGGATCAGCGCGAGAATGCCCGACATGGCTATGCCGATAATCCCTAGAGCGAGAACGATTTCTGCCAGCGAGAAGCCGCCTTGTTGCCCGTGTAAAAAGGGCGGGAGGGTTGCTGTTTTGCGCGGTTTCATTGCTGGGGTTTATCGAGGGAAAGATCGAGTTGCGGGCGTCCCGTGTAGCGGGTGACAGAAATGATTTCCGTCCCCAAGCAATTCGGGGCAGGGATGTCTTTGCCGTCGTTCGAGCGCGTTCCTTGGACGAGGTGGATCTGGCGTCCTTGTTTTTCTTGGGGAAAATCTACGGTTCCGGAGGGGCCGAATTTCAGGTAAGCGACGGAGATTCCGATGGCGGGCGGGAATTTTTCGAGAATGGTTTTATCGGGTTTTTGCGTGAAAACGCCCGTTTTATCGGGGAACATCATGTTGGCGGGTAGTTTGAGCCATGGGGTGAGGCGTTCCATCGGAAGTGTGGTGTTGGAAGTGCTTTTGCCCGAAGAGGTTGCGGAAGCGGAGACCTCTGGTTCCAGAGGTTCTTGGACGACTGCGATGCCGTCTTGGAGAGGGAAGGCGCGGCGGAGGAAAATGACATAGGTCGGCCTGCCTTTTTCGATGGCGGCGACGCGGGCGTGGTCGATCGTATTCATCACCAGATTGATCGCGCCCCGGCGGTTCGAAGAGCCAGAAAGCCCTTGAAATGCGGGAGTTATCAAAACTGCCAAAACGCCAAGCACGGCGACGACCGCCAGGAGTTCGATGACAGAATAAGCGGCGACAGGCAGAAAGCCCCTCGTTTTCGCGAACTCTTTTTTCATTTTACGCATACCTATATTATC
>DYNR01000103.1 GCA_020720945.1 Chthoniobacter flavus
ATTTTAACTCCCCGTTTCTCCGAAGATTTCTTAAAAAAATGAAAACTATAACATTGCGCAAGAGGTTGTTTTTTTGATTTGTGTTCCGCTGGCGGGTTTGCTGGTGACCTCGGGTTTTTCGTTGAGCTATTTTTTGGGGGTCAAGCGGGAGGTGGACCGCGAGGTGGCGCAGGTGGACGCGTTGGCTGCGGTGTCCGTAAAGGTCAGCGCGGTGGTGCACGAGTTCCAGAAAGAGCGCGGGAGGTCGGCGGGTTTTCTCGGCAGCAAAGGGGCGAAGTTTGCGAAAGAGTTGCCCGACCAGCACAAGGCGAGCGACGCGAAACTCGATGAGATGGATGCGGTTTTGCGGGGGTTTGACGCGAGGGGCGTGGGCGAAGCCTTCGCGAAAAAGCTAGGGGAGGCGGTGGAGTTGCGCCGGAAGGTCGCAGAGGTGCGGAGGGGGATTTTGGCGCAGCAAATCCCTACGGCAGAGGCGATTGGATATTATACGAAAACGAATGCGGCGTTTTTGGCGGCAATCAACGAGATGGCGAAGCTGACGAGCGACTCTTCCATCGCCAACAATGTGACCGCGTATGTGAGTTTTCTGACGATGAAGGAAAACATGGGGATCGAACGGGCCGTGCTGACGAACACTTTCGCGCAGGACAAGTTCGGGGAAGGGATGATCCGGAAGGTGATCGAAATCATCACGACCCAGGGGAACTACGAGAGCGTTTTCCGGGTTTACGCCACTCCGGAGCAAGTGCGTTTTTTTGAAGAAACGGTCAAAGGGCCCGATGTCGAAAAAGTGAAGGAATGGCGGAACTTGGCTTTGTCGAAGATGTTAGAGGGAGGGTTCGGGGTGAACCCTGGGGAGTGGTTCGATACGATCACGCGCAAGATTGATTTGGCGAAGGCGGTGGAGGACAAGCTTTCGGCGGATATTTTGAAGAGCAGCGCGGCGTTGCGTTCGGGGGTGAACCGCGCTTTGTATCTGGCTTTGGTTTTGACGGTTGCGACGGTTTTTCTCACTTTGCTTTTCGCGTATTTTATCGTGCGCAGCGTTTCGCGGTTGTTCGAAGGGATTGCTTTTGGGCTGCGGGCGGCATCCGAGGAGAACCACGATTCGGCGCGCGCGCTTTCCGTCGCCAGCGAAGACCTCGCGGAAAATGCGTCCTCCCAGGCTGCGGCACTGGAAGAAACCAGTGCCAGTTTGGAGGAGATGTCTGGGATGACCAAGCAGAATGCGGAGACGGCAGCTTTTGCAAATGGTCTTGCAAGAGAAGCACTTGCTTCGGCGGACGGCAGCGTGGCAGAGATGGTGGAAATGAAATCGGCGATGGATGCCTTGCGGGTTTCCAGCAGGGATGTCGCGGCGATCATCAAAACGATCGACGAGATTGCGTTCCAGACGAACATACTGGCGCTCAACGCCGCGGTCGAGGCGGCGCGGGCGGGGGAGGCGGGAGCGGGGTTTGCCGTTGTGGCAGAAGAGGTTAGGAATTTGGCGCAGAGGAGCGCGGCGGCGGCGCAAGAGACGGGGCGCAAGATCGAGGATTCCTTGAAGAAGACCAACCAAGGGGTAGAAACCAGCGAGCGGGTCGCTGTCAGCCTCGGGTCGATCGCGGGGAAGGCGCGCGAGCTTAGCGGGTGCGTGGACCAGATTGCGCGGGCGACCAAAGAGCAGAGCCTCGGCATCGGGCAAGTCACTACTGCCGTGACGCAAATTGATTCCAACACGCAGAAAATCGCCAAGGGTTCCGACGATACGGCGAGGGCGTCCGAGCGGTTGATGGGGTTGGCGGACGAGTTGCAGGAAACCGTTTATTTGCTGGAAAGCGTCGTGTTGGATTCTGCTGCGGGAGCGACTCGGCAGAGGGCGCAGAGGGCGCAAAGTTCGGGGTCGAGGTAAATTTTTTCAAAAACCGAAAAAACTGCTTGTTTTCTTTCGCCGTTTCGTTCAGACAATACGCCTGATGCATACACCCTCCCTTTATCGCTGGCTCCCCGCAATGGCCCCTATTGCGTCTTTTGCGTCTTTTGCGTTCGCGTTCTTCCTTTGCATGGAGGCATCGTTGATGGCGCAGGAAGATCCGTCGGTGAACCGGGATTTCGTTGTTCACGAAGTGAAAACGGCGTTTGCGGCGACTCCTTCGGTGGACGGTCCCCGGAAGATGGTTCCCTCCGGGCGGCGGAAGTCGAACTGGTTGGAAGTCGAAGCGGAGTTCGGCTGGATTCCTTCCAAGGAGGATGCGAAGAGCCCTTATCTCGATGAACTTGTCGCAGATTTTTATGTCATGTTGGAGACGGGGGCCAGCAAGGAGGCGCAGCGGACGCTTTTGAAGGGGAAAACGACGCTTACCAATGTTGGGCCCAACAAGTCCATGTTTGCGGTTATGTATGTGAGTCCCAGGGCGATGGAGCGTTTGTTTGCCGGGAAACCGCCGGTCGCTTATTCGCCGAATCTCGTTTCAGCCACCGGAGTCGTGCTCACGCGGGGAGGGAAAAAAGTCGCGGTTTATTCATCTAGGGGCAAGGCACCGTTTTGGGAGCAGACAGACCCGACTACTAAAGTGGTAGAAGGGGGGCTTCTGCCGCGCTCCAAAACTCCTTTCGCCCTTTCTTCTTGGGATTATTACGAGGAGGAGAAAACGGAGAAATAAGGTGTTTTCTTGGCAGGTGATGCCAAGGGAGCGACAGCAACCCCAAAAAAATATTTTTCGCCCATGTCTGCAAACAACAAATCGGTGGCCCTGAATTTGGGCATGCAAAATGTTTCCCTCGCGGAGTTTGAGATCCTTCCCAACGGGGGGTTGAGTCTTTCCGCTTACCAGTCCAACGAACTTTCTCCCGATCCCGCGGACGACATTGCTCGCGTCGGGGCGATTGGCGAAGCGGTGGGCGCACTCCGGCAATCCTTGCAAGTCAAGGGAGGTGTTACTGGCCAGCATTGCTTGCCGTCGCAAGCGGTTTTTACGCGTTTTGTCCGGCTTCCCGGTTCTTCTCCAGAAGACATCAAGGCGGTCATTAGTTTTGAGGCCCAGCAGAATGTTCCTTTTCCTATCAACGAGGTTGTTTGGGATTACCAGATTCTTGGAGGCGAACGCGAAGGGACATGGGATGTCGCTTTGGCCGCCATCAAGTCCGACCAGTTGTCGGAGGTCTATGATTCTTGCGTCAACGGCGGGGTGAAAGCCGACCACATCGACATAGCACCGATGGCTTTGGCAAACGCTTTTCGCTTCAATTACTCCGACTATGCGGGCACGACGCTGCTGGTTGACATGGGGGCACGGACGACGAACCTCGTGTTTGTTGATGGGGAGAAGGTGTTTAGCAGGACGATTCCGATTGGTGGGAATGCGATTACCGTAGCCATTGCCAAGGAGTTGGGGTGCGAGGCAGTCGAAGCGGAAAGGATGAAAAAAGAGAAGGGTTTTGTTGGGTTGGGGGGCGGGTATGCCGAAGATCCCGATCCGACGGTTGCTAAAATCGCGAAGGTTGCAAGAAACACCATGACTCGCTTGCACGCCGAAATCACCCGTTCCATCAGTTTTTATCGTGCCAATCAAGGGGGGACGGCTCCCGTGAGGGCGTTGCTTTGCGGCGGGGCGATGAGCATGGGGTCTATGCGGGAGTTTTTCTCCGAAAAATTGCAGATGCCCTTGGAGTGGTTCAACCCCTTGAGGAATGTCTGCGTTTCCTCTCCGCAAGTGGCGGCTGCGGTGGAGGGCCGCATCCACACGCTCGGAGAACTGGTTGGTTTGGCTCTGCGGGCGGGGGAAAAGTGCCCGGTCGAAATCAATTTGCGCCCGGTGCGGGCTAGGACGGAGCTGGAATTAAAGAAGCGCAAGCCGGCCTTGATCGCCGCGTTGGTGTGCTTGGTTTTTGCGCTGCTTTCCTTGCATTTGTTTTTTTCTTCCGCGGGGGAAAAACTTGCGTCCGTGACCGAAGGAGTGCAATCGGACATCAAGAGGCTGAAGGGAATTTCGTCCCAAATCCAGCAATCGCGGGATGAGCGGCAGAGGTTGCAGGATTTGGCTGCACCGATTTTGCTTTCTATCGAAGAGCGGCGCGTTTGGTTGGCGTTGCTCGATACGCTCGGCAAGAGCCTTCCCCCGCGTTACATTTGGACTACGCAGATCACCCCGCTTTCTAACGGGGCAGCGGTTTCTTTGGAACCGACTTCCGTGATTGCGCCGCCGCAGCCCAAACCCACGCCGGCACGCAAGCCGACCCCGCAACCAAAATCCGATAAAAAGGCCAAGGATAAAGGGAAGGATGCGGCGAAGGAAAAAGCCAAGAATGTCCCGCCTCCGCCAGGGATTGATGCCATCCGCATCGACGGGCTTTATTTGGAAAATCCGTCCATGACGGGGGCGAATGTTGCGGTCGTGGATGCGTTCGTGGACAGCCTTGCGAAGAGCGGGTTCTTCGTCATCGACAGCACCGTGAAGACGAGCATGGTCAGGACCCAGCCGGACAACACGAGCTGGGCGTATGGTTACTCGTTTGTCGTCCCGTTGAAATATCCCATAGCACTTCCGTAACTTTTTTTCCTTCAATGAATTGGATCAAACAAAACCCCTTTGTCTCCGGCGTGGCCGGTGTCGCACTCGTTTTAATTTTGTCTCTCGGCTACCTGCTTTTTAGCTCTTGGTCTTTTTACAGCGAACAGGAAGAAGCGTATCTTTCCAAGGTCAGGGAGTTGCACAAGCTGCAAGAGGAGTCCCCGTATCCTAGCGAAGAAAACCTCAAAGCGATCCGCGTCAATGTGGACGAGTATTTGTCTGCACTGAAGCAGGCGGAAAGCAATTTCCGGAAGCTTCTCCCGCCCGTCCCTGAAAAGGTCACCCCGCAGGAGTTCCAAGATGAGCTCCGCAAGGTGGTTTCCCTAGTTGCGGCAAAAGCGAAAGAAAACAAGGTCGAGCTTCCCGCGGACTTTTACTTGGGGTTCGAGAAGTATCGTTCCGGGTTGCCGAGCAACGAATCGGCTGCTCCGATGGCGCGGCAACTGGAATCCATCCATTGGATTTTCACCAAAGTGCTGGAATCGGGGATCGCGAAAGTCAACTCGTTCACGAGAGCGCCGTTGCCGATCGAAGACGACAAGGCGTATCCCGGTTTTCCAAAAAATCCGAAACCCGAGGAAATTTTGCGGGTGAACCGTTTGAACCTTTCCGTTTCGGGCGACCAAATCCGTGTCCGCAAGGCGGTCAACGAACTGGTTGCTTGCCCGCAGTTTTTGATCATCCGTGCCATGGATTTTCAAAATTCGGCACCCAAAGGCCCCCCGAAGGTTGCTGGGTCTGATGCGGGGGCATCGGCTTCGGGTTCTTCCGGGGGGCTTGCCGATTTGTTTGGCTCTTCGAAAGGGGGCAAGGGCGTATCGGATTTGCCGATTCTTTTGGGGCGGGAGACGGTCACCTGCCGGATGAATCTCGAACTGCTGGATTTTGCTCCATTGAACTTGGACGGGGCGGCGGCGGATAAAACGGAAACTCCGAAAAAGAAATAAAGGAGGAAAAGATTATGGAATGGATCAAGTCGAATTATGATAGGGTCGCGCTGGCGGTTGTCGCGTTGATCTGCTTGTTGCTGTGTGCGTTATCGGTTTCGTGGGCTTTTGCTTTTTCCGATTTTTTTGCGGAGAGGAATTCCAAGAAACCGAAGGATGGGAAGGTGGGAGCGGCGGAATTGGCATCGCTATCCGAGGGAGGGAAAGCTCTCGCAAACCCCGGCAAATGGAACCCGTATGATGGGGCGATGCTCGCTTCTCGCGTTTATATTTTTAAGGGCGGCGAGTTGATCGATCCTTTCGAGGGCGACAAACCTTTGCATCCTCCCGTGCCCAACGATTGGTTGATCAAGTATGACTTGGATTATTCCCAAAACAACATTTTGAACTCCGATCCCGACGGGGATGGTTTCACGGTTTTGGAGGAATGGAAAACCGGGGCAGACCCGACCGATAGCAAGTCGATGCCGCCTTACTGGAGCAAGTTGCGCCTCTCCAATTTCGAGCGCATTCCTTTCAAGGTCAAGTTCAGCGGAACCCCCGATGGCGGGCAAACCTTCACGATCAATTTCATCGACGATAGAAGCAAGCCTACGGGTTTTTTGGAGATGAACGAGACCGTAAAAATTGCCGGAGTTCCTTACACTCTCGTGAAATACGAAGCCAAGACCGTGACTACGAACGACTTCGAAAAAGATGTTTCCGAGTTGACTCTGGAAGACAAGACGACGGGCGAAAAGATCGTTTTGGTTTGCAACCAGATCATCGATTCCCCGACCATTTATGCCGTGTTTCTGAATCTGCTCGATGGGCAACCTCTCCCAAAAGTTAAAAAAGGAGATTCGTTCACCATGCCGCAAGCTCCCGATCAAAGCTTTCTTCTGGAAGATATTTCGGATGAAAAAGCGGTGATCGTCAACCAGGCCACCGGGGAAAAACTGGAGATTCTCCGATGATGCCCAAACGGAGCTTGTTTTTTTCGAAAGGAAATTTCGTTTCTTCTATTTACAAGTCCAAAAAAACCTGTTACTTGTCACTCCTCCTTGATCGTAATTTGCCCTCACCTGACTTAACCACTATGATAAATCGGTCTCATATTCCCTCTGGACGCACGCTTTCAATTGCTTGCGCATTTGCGTTACCCCTTCTCGTGCAAGGAGTTGCACAAGGAACTCCGATTCCTCCTCCCACGATTCAAGGGACGGCGGAACGCGAGATCCAGAAGCGCCAAAAGGTCGCGGATTCTTATGCCCCAGAAATGGTGGCAAAGGGGGCGGATGCGATGGCATCGAAAGATTACGAGTCGGCGTTCACCTATTACCGTGCGGCGGTCGATGCGTTGCCGTTGGGGGGGGCGGCGACCGAGAAGGTTCGGGATCAAGCTCTCGATGGTTTTTGTGATGCGGCACTCAGCTTGGCAAAGCAGCGGGTTTCCGAAGGGCGATTTGCGGATGCCGAAGAAATCGTCCCCGTTGTTTTGAAATATGCGCCCAACAACAAAGCCGCGTTGGCGTTGGAGAAACAGCTCAAAGATCCCTCCTATTTCAACAGGACAAACACTCCGAAGTATGTGGCGCAAGTCGAAGAAGTAAAACGGCTTTTGAATGAGGCGGACGGGTATTACCAATCTGGTCGTTACGATTTGGCTTTCCGCCGTTACGAGCAGGTGTTGAATGTGGATCGCTACAATATCGCCGCCCGCCGTGGGATGGAAAGGGTGAACTCGGCACGCCAACAGTATGCGAGCTCGGCATACAGCCAGACGCGGGGCGACATGATCACCAAGGTGGAAAAGGCTTGGGAGTTGCCCGTGAAGCGTTACGATCTCGGGGTTTCTTCGATTATCGAACAGCCGCAGATCGAGATGACGGGATCCCAGTTGGTCAACGATAAACTCAATACGATCATCGTCCCCAAAATCGAGTTCACTGACACTTCGGTTCCCGAGGCCATCCAGTATATCAAACAGAGGTCTGTGGCGTTGGATGTCAATGAGCCGGATCCCGCCCGCAGGGGGGTAAACATTGTTTTGATGCTGGATCCGACGACCCAGAAGGTGGAGAGTTTGCCGCGGGTTTCTTTGCAGCTCCAAAATGCACCTTTAGGAGAGGTTTTGAACTATGTGGCGCAAGCGGCAGGGTTGAAAACAAAGATTGAGGCGTATGCGGTGGCGATTGTGCCGATGGACGCGAATACCGAGGTGCTTTTGACCAAGGAATACAGTGTTCCGCCTTCGTTCATTAGTTCTATGCCGGGAGGAAAAGGAAGCGGGAATTCGAATGCGTTAGCAACTCGTGCCGGGGCAAAGGAAATTTTGGAGGGTTCGGGAGTGACCTTTCCTCCTGGGGCATCTGCGCAGTTTGTTCCGAATAGCAGCAAGTTGATTGTTCGCAATACCCCCGCTAACTTGAGCGTCATCGACTCGCTGGTGGAGATTGCTTTGGCGACCCCCCCGACGCAGGTGCAAATCCAGTCGAAGTTCTTGGAGGTGACCCAGAACAATATGCAAGAGCTAGGGTTGGATTGGCTTGTTGGCCAGTTTGCTATGCCGTTTGGGAGTGGGGTTTACGGAAGCGGTGGGACGCAGGGAAATCAG
>DYNR01000377.1 GCA_020720945.1 Chthoniobacter flavus
TGACTGCTGCCCTCCCTATTTTCAACGGAGTTTTTGCGGAAAAGCCAAAAAATTTTTTTTCTTTTGGCTTTCCTCGCTATAATAGGTGCCGAAATTCACCATCATCAAACATCTATGAAACTGCTACTACTTTCCGACTTGCACGGGCGAACCGACTGGATGACTTGGGCATCCGCACAAAAAACTGACGCATTGGTCATTGCGGGAGATTTGATTGATGCCTTTGCTCCTTCGGGCGTGATCTCGCAACGACTCGCATTTCTCCGTTGGGCTCAAAGTTGCAAAACGCCGTTGGTTTTTTCTAGCGGAAACCACGATGGCAACGAAATCGGAAGCCCCTACCATGAAGAGGTTCTCGACTGCGATAGTTTATCGGAATCGGACATGGAATTCGTCAGGCGATTTTCCAAGAAGGAACGCTGGATGGACATCGCCGCAAGACCGGGGGTGATTTCCGATGGCCGTTCGGAAGTTTTGCGCACGGCAGGCGGAGAGATTGTCGTTACCACGATTCCCTACGACTTCACCGAAGAGCAAGCTTTTGACTTGTTATGGGCGAATGGGAACACTTTGCGCCGCAAACACGGTTTGCCGTGGATGGTTTTGCACCACGACCCGCCCGCCGATACTGCCGTGGGTGGCGCGACGGGAAACATCGCCCTGCTCTGTCAACTGCGGGAGTATAAGCCGGATTATTTGGTTTCCGGGCATTTGCACGAGCAACCTTACTACGGTTCCTTCGTGGATCGGGTAGGCAAGACGATTTGCTTCAATCCGGGAGCGCCCGAGTCTCCCAAGCGGCACAAAGAACCGAACCGGATCGAACTCGATTTTGCCAAACGCACGGCGACTTGGTTTGCGCACCAGCAAGGCAAAAAACCAATGTTATGCCAGACGGTATCGCTGGATATTCTCAGAAAATAAAAACGGCGGAGAACCATTCAATGAAAACAGAAAAATTTGTAGCAGAGGGAAGCCAGCAAAAGCAGTTGGTTGTCGTCATGGGCGATGTGCATAGCATGGTGCATCTTGCGGCAGAGGGGATCGAACAAATCGAGGCCGAAGAAGGGATGCCGGTCTCGCAAGTATTTTCGGTCGGTGACTTGGGGTTGTTTCTTTCTCCCGATGACTGGGATTTTCTCACGGGACCAAAGAAGTATCGCCATCCGGAGTATTGCCCGGTGATTCGGGATGCGTGGGAAGCGTGGAGGTGGCCGCTTTCCATGATCGCAGGAAATCACGAACCGTTCCATCGGTTGCGCGATTGGCAGCCGGATTATTTTGGGGGCAAGCTGGAATACGGGGACGGTGGGTTGCTCGCGCACCAAGTCGCCGGAATGAAGGTTGCTGGATTGAACGGGATTTATCACCCGCAGCACCTCGACTTCCAATCCACCCTAGAAAAACCCATCCGCTCTTCCCCCAGGCCCAAGTCCTGGCCAGAGATGGTTCGCTTGGTCGCCGGGGGAACTCTTTCCAGGAATCGGTTGACTTACTTCAAGGAAACCGAGGTGCAGAAAATTCTTTCACTGGGCGAAAGACCGCATTTGCTCTTGACCCACGATTGGCCGGTGCGCCCCCATTACTGCGACGAGATTTATGACCGCCGGCCGGAAGGAGAAATCTGCGAGGCGTTGCGGGCTCCTTACGCCTGCTGCGGGCACCACCACACGGCGGCACAGTTTCGTTGTGGCAGCACAGAAGTTTTTGCTCTCAACATCATCACGACTTCCGAGCATAGCCACCGCATCAATCCCGGATGGGCGTTGCTTTTGGATTGGGATGGGGAGAGCTTGTGCAATCCACGCGTGTGGCCGGCAGGCTAGGAGACTATAGCACAAAAAGCTTCGCGTCTGTTGGGGCAGAAAGAGTCCGTCACCAAGGCGCGACGAACGAGTATGTCCCATGCGACCTGTGAGTGAGAATCAACGCCGGTGCCGGGCTGTTTCTGCCCCAACCCAACGGGCAGTGGCGGAGGGGGCGGGATACGGGCTGGAGACTCTATGGGCGATCCAAAGGCGACACAAGGGCGAGAAAATAAATTTTCCCGTCCAAAGCGGCGATAAATCGCACGCACGCCAAAAGGAGTCAGAATCCCTCACGCAGTGCCTAACCATCCCTTTTTCTCTTCCCCCGAATAG
>DYNR01000378.1 GCA_020720945.1 Chthoniobacter flavus
TTTGCAGCCCAATTGATTGCAGAGATTCACAGCAGTTATCTCACTGATTCAGGCTCGGCGCAAACCTTCTTTTTTGGCGAAAAAAAACACGCAAAAAAGCCCCCCCCGCTCTCCCGCTCCCCCCTGCCCTTCTCTCCCCACAAAAAACCTTTTTTTCTCCAGTTCGCATCTGGGGTTGAAATCGTGCCCCCGTTTCTCGTATAAACAAACCAATCATGAGCACAACCCACGACAATAACCCTGCCGCCAAACTGGAACTCGACGGAAAAACCTACGAGTTGCCCATCATCGAAGGCACCGAAGGCGAACGCGCCATCGACATCTCCCGCCTCCGTCCGGACTCCGGATACATCACCCTCGACGAGGGTTACGGCAACACAGGCTCCTGCAAAAGCTCCATCACCTTCATCGATGGCGAAAAAGGCATCCTCCGCTACAGGGGCATCCCGATCGACGAACTCGCCGAAAAATCCACTTTCGTCGAAGCCGCCTTCCTCCTCATCTACGGGCACCTCCCAAACCGCACCGAACTGCGCAACTGGTCGGATTCCCTCGCCGAGCACCAGATGGTCCACGAAAACATGCGCTTCCACTTCGAGGGCTTTCCCGTCACCGCCCACCCCATGGCGATCCTCTCCTCGATGATCAACGCGAGCAGTTGCTACTACCCAGGGCTGATGACCGGGCAAAACCCCACCCGCTTCGATGTCCAGGCATCCCGCCTCATCTCCCAGGTCCGCACCATCGCCGCCTTCTCCTACCGCAAGTCCCGCGGCCTCCCAACCATCTATCCCAAAAAGGCTTACAAATACACCGCAAACTTCCTCCACATGATGTTCTCGATGCCTTACGAGGATTACGAGATGGACCCCGCCGCCGTCCGCGCCCTCGACCTCGTCTTCATGCTGCACGCCGACCACGAACAAAACTGTTCGACCGCCACCGTGCGCACCGTCGCATCCAGCAAGGCCAACCTCTTCGCCAGCGCTGCCGCCGGTGTCTGCGCCCTCTGGGGTCCCCTCCACGGCGGTGCCAACCAGGCCGTCCTCGAAATGCTCCAAGCCATCCACGACGAGGGCGACGACGGCTCAAAATTCATCCAAGCCGCAAAAAATAAAACCCGCCGACTCATGGGCTTCGGCCACCGCGTCTATAAAAACTACGACCCCCGCGCCAAAATCATAAAAAAAACCTGCGACGACCTCCTAGAAAAACTCTCCATCTCGGACCCCCTCCTAGACATCGCCAAACGCCTCGAAGAAGCCGCCATCCACGACGAATACTTCGTGGAACGCAAGCTCTACCCCAATGTGGACTTTTACAGCGGCATCATCATGCGCGCCGTCGGCATCCCCTTGGAAATGTTCACCGTCATCTTCGCCATCGGCCGTATGCCGGGCTGGATCGCAAACTACAAGGAAATCATGGAATCCCCGGACAGCCGCATCTGCCGCCCCCGCCAAATCTACACGGGCAAGGAAATCAACTCTTATATCCCTTTAGACCAAAGGGCTTAACAAATAAAAAACCGCAACCGGGGAGGGGCAAGCTTTTCGCATAACCCGCAAAAGCCCCCCCCGGAAACCCTCCCCCCGCCCTCCTTCCGCAAGACCTCCGCCATCCATCCCCCCCCAGCTCCCCGCTCCTATGACACGCTCCCTCGTTTTTCTTTTCCTCTTCATAACCGCTTCTCTTTCTTTCGCTTCCGCAAAAAAAACACCGCCCATGCTCTTCCGCGTCCACGCAGAAACCACGGAAAAAGACGGCAGCGTTTTTTCCATGCCCGTCCAAGTCGGCGACGGCACCGTCCATGTCCATGTGGAAAAAATGCCCCTCATCACCGAGCACAATGTCAAAATGATCTACCCGTTCCCGTCCCAGATGGGCGGCTACGGCTGCTACTTCAAACTCGACCAACACGGCTCAAACGGTTGGGAACAAATCACTACCAACAAACGGGACCGCTTCGTTGTAATGATCCTGAACGGGCGCGTCCTAGCGCGGATGCGGGTGGACCGCCCGGTCGCCGACGGCATCGTCCTCGTCCCCGGAGGGATCACCACCGAAGAAATTTACACCATGGGTCGCCGCTACCCCTATGTGGGCGAATCCTCCGCAAAAACCCAGCAACGCCGCGC
>DYNR01000104.1:0-3304 GCA_020720945.1 Chthoniobacter flavus
GGAACTTGGGTTAAAAATCCAACCCGTAATCCACCGAACCGGCGGAGTGGGTGATGGCTCCAACGGAAATGAAATCCACCCCCGTTTCGGCGACGGCGCGGACGGTTTCGAGCGTGATTCCGCCGCTGGCTTCCAACAAAAGTCCCGCCGGTTTGTTTTGGACGCACAACCGCATCTCCTCCAAATTCATGTTGTCCAGCAGGATGACATCGACCCCCGGAACGGCAAAAAATGCGAAGGCTTGCTCCACCGTGTCCGCTTCGATTTCCACGCAGATTTCCGGGTGCGCAAAGCGAAATTCTTTTACGGCATCGGCGAGCGTTTCGAGCGAGCCCAAAGAGGCGAGGTGGTTGTCTTTGAGCATCACCCTATCGTAAAGCCCCATCCGGTGGTTGCTTCCGCCGCCCGCCAATACCGCTTGTTTTTCGAGAGCCCGTAGCCCTGGCGTGGTTTTGCGCGTATCCAAAATCCGTGCGCCCGTCCCTTCGACCGCTGCGACAAATTTTGCGGTGAGCGTCGCGACTGCCGAAAGGCGCTGGAGGAAATTTAGTGCCGTCCGTTCCGCCATGAGGATGGAGCGGGTGGAGCCTTCGACGGATAAAACCGTTTCGCCTTTTTCCGCCTTCGCCCCATCTTTTGCGGCGAACCGCAAGCCGAGCGAATCATCTACCAATCCGAACACTCGCCCGGCGACATCCAAGCCCGCGATGGTGCAAGCTTCTCTTGCCACGATGGCGGCCGAAGAGACGCTCCCTTCTGCGATGAAAAAAAAGGAGGAGAGGTCTCCGCCCGAAATATCTTCTGCGAGAGCGATTTCCACAGGATCGGGAAGCTCCGGCGGCGCGGTGATGGAAAAAATTCCAGGGTTTTCCATAAACAAAAAACGAAGGGTTCCGAAGTTTTTTAGAGGGGGGGCAAGGAAAGCAAATCCCGCTGCCAGCGCATCAGGGCATCGGATTTTTCGTCGGCGGCGATCGCTTCGAGCGCGGCTTTTGGCGCGAGGATGGAGGCTTCCAAGCCCAGTTTTTGAGCGAGGGCATCCCTGCGGTTTTTCAGGCGGTCGAAGCGGCTGGAAAAATGGGGATCGGGCTTGGGTCGGGGCTTGCGTTCGGTCACGGGCCATTCCGCCTCGGGCAGGGCGAGGGCGGCTTCGAGTGCTGCCTCAAAACTTTCCCTCCGGGCTTTCGGGAAGCGAGGGGTGGAAAAAGGTTTTGCAGCAACGGAGCATTCCGCGATGCGGATGATGTCGCTGTTACCCATCACATAAAACGGCGGGCGATCCCATTTCTGGGACTCTTCATCTCGCCAGAGCCAAATCGCCCGCAAGACGGCCTGTTCTCTCGGGGAGAGCTTGGACGAACCCGTGATGCGCCAGCGTTGCTCCGGGTCTTTTTCTTTCGGGTTTCTCGCGGAAAAAACCATCCGTTCGATCCATTCTTCAAGCCATTCCATCCGCCCGTCCCGCTCCAGATTTTCTTTCAAACGATCGGAAAGCTCTAGGAGGAAATGGACATCGGACAGAGCGTAAGTGATCATTTGCTGGGAAAGCGGACGCAGTGCCCAATTTGCTTTTTGCGAGGCTTTGCTCAACTCCACGCCAAAGTATTTTTTGACCAAAGCGGCGAGTCCTACTTGCCCCTCCCCTGCTAGGCGCGCCGCCAGCATCGTGTCAAAAATTTTTGCGGGGCGAAAGTCGCCGTGGCGGTTGAGCAAGCGCAAATCGTAATCCGCGCCGTGGAAGACAACTTCTTTTCCTTCAAGGGATTGAAAAAATAGAGTGAGCGGCACATCGGCCAGCGGGTCGAGCAACTCGGAGTAATCTGGGGTGGCGATTTGGATCAGGCAAAGTTTCTCGAAGTAGCAGTGGAGGCTGTCGGCTTCCGTGTCTAAGGCGATTCGGGGAATGTCTCGGGAAACATCGAAAAAACGATGCAACCCTGCAATGTCAGTAATCAAGGCAGAAAAATAGGTGAGTTGTTTAGGGGAGAACCTCGGAAGAGCGGGAGCGTGGCTCCCGTGCTTGGGTGTTCTGGGGGATTGGTGCCGTCACGAATGGACCTCCCGCTAGGGGTGCCGTTTCGGTGAAGGCGACTTCGGGGAGATCGGTCGGGATCCCGCCCAAGGGAAAATCTTTTCGCAAGGGATGATAGGGGTAGCCCTCCCACATCAAAATCCTGCGCAAATCGGGGTGGTTGCGGAAGCGGATGCCCATCAAATCCCAGACTTCGCGCTCGTGCCAGTTTGCCGTAGGCCAAATCTCGCTTGCCGTATCGACTTCCGCAGCATCTTCTTCCACGGCGGTTTTGATCCGCAAATGGATGTGGTCTTTCATGCTGTAAAGCTCGTAAACGACTTCGAAACGCGGGGAGGTGCCCATGTGATCGACCGCCGAAATGTCGGCAAGGTAATCAAAGCCGAGATTGGTTTTCGCCCACGCGAGCACTTCCACGAGTGCTCCGGCTTCCACGGAAAGGGTGACCTCCCCACGGAACTCGTTTTGGCACAAAATCTTATTCCCAAACTGTGTTTTGATTTTTTCGCTGGCGGCAGAAAGTTCCATCGGTCTGAAAGGTTAAAAAATTAGGGTTTCTGAAAAAGGGCGGCTTTCTGCTCCCGCAGGGAAGGCTCTTTCATCACCTTTTTTTGGAGCTGCAAAAGCCCTTCGAGCAGAGCCTCGGGGCGGGGGGGGCAACCGGAAACATACACATCGACGGGGAGGATCTGGTCGATCCCTTGTAGCACGGAATAGCTGCGAAACATTCCCCCGCTGGAAGCGCAAGCCCCCATCGCGATCACCCACTTGGGTTCGGGCATCTGCTCGTAAATCCGTTTGACCGCCAAAGCCATTTTGTAAGTGACGGTTCCAGCAACAATCATGACATCCGCTTGCCGCGGGGAAAACCGCATCACCTCAGCACCGAAGCGCGAAATGTCGTAACGCGAAGAACTCGCCGCCATCAGTTCAATCGCACAACAGGCGAGACCCATGGGCATCGGCCATAGGGAGTTGCTGCGCATCCAGTTGATGGCAGCATCCAGCGTAGTGAAAATCACATTTCCTTCCGCCTTTGAATCGTAAGCAACAGGTTGCATTGCTGTCATGGGGGCGAGTCTATAACCTGCGCCGCAAGGGGCAAGCCAAAAAACAAAAGCTTTTTGCTGCGTTCGGGGTTTTCGCTTTTCGCCCTTTTTCGGCATTTCAACAGCACCAAAATTCCCGCGTAAGCCACACTAGGATGCAGGGCTTTTTGGAGCGAGACCCTTCGGGTTCAGGCTGCCGCATTCCGAAAGTTAAGCGGCTCAA
>DYNR01000104.1:3404-8053 GCA_020720945.1 Chthoniobacter flavus
GAGGTGGGTTAGTCTTGCCAGCGGGGATAGAAAGGGGCAGGTTGGTTGTGGCTGGCGGATGTTCGCTCTGGAAACGGGGAGGAAAGTCCGGACACCACAAGGCAGCATGCCCTTCGAAAGCGGGGGAGCTTCCGCGTAATGCGGGGGCGACGGACAGTGTCACAGAAAACAAACCGCCTCGGTTTCGGGTTAATCCCCGTCGCGGGGTAAGGGTGAAAAGGCGGGGTAAGAGCCCACCGCCCCGAGAGTGATCGAGGGGGCACGAAAAACCCCATGCGGTGCAAGACAAAACAGAGGAACGGGTAGCCTGCCCGGAAGCTCCGGCGCGTTTCGGCGTGTCGGGGTGGAACCTCGGGTATTGGTCGCAATAGATAAATGAACATCGAAGCGCTCCCTTCGGCAAGGGGTGCGGAACAAAATCCGGCTTATAGCCAGCCACGCCTTTTTTCCTTGGAAGCACGGCGCTTCCCGTGTTTGAATACCCGCCCGTGCTACGGGGCAAACGCGGTTTGTCGCCGCGCCCGATTTTCCGACACCGCCAAACGCAAAAAACAAATTATGTCGCTTCTCCTCGTTTCCGTAGATTTTAGCAAAGGGACTCATCTGCTGCTTTCCACCGCCGCCGCCATGGCAAAGGAACTGGGCGCGACTCTCCAGCTTGTCCATGTGGTCGAACCGGTTTCCGCCTACATTCCCGTGGGCCCTTCCGTCGATGCTTTTTCGCCACCGCCAATCGAAATGACCGTCAACACCACGGAAATCCAAGAAAAACGCCTGGCTGATCTAGCTGCGGAAATCTCCTCGGAACTCCTTGAAACGGAAAGTGTTATCCTGACAGGAATCCCCTCGGAAGAAATTTTGGCGCAGGCGGAAATTTGCAAGCCCCGTTTTATTTTTCTCGGTTCGCACGGGCACGGGGAGATTTACCACCTGTTTTCGGGAAGCGTGGTGAACGGCATTTTGAAACACGCAAAATGCCCCGTGGTCGTGGTTCCCGTGAACCGCTAATTTTTTTTCCTGCGGCAGCCGAATGAAAGTAGCGTCCGTTTTCATGGGTATGCCCGTCGGCGGCGCAGAAGATTTGTCGGTCGGACTGGCGCGGGCGTTGCGGGTGCGCGGAATAAAAACTTCGTTCGTCTGTTTGCGGGAGCAGGGGGTCGTAGGCGGAGAACTCGCGGCGTCCGCAGAAGAGGGAAAGGATTTCCATTTGTTGAAAGTAGCTCCGGGCAAACGCTTTTCGTGGAAGGGGCTTTTTTCACTCTCCCTCTGGTTCCGAAAAAACGGGTTCGACGCGGTCCACTCGCACACCTACCACGCCCACACTTACGCGGTTCTCGCCGCAAAACTCGCGGGGCTTCCCTCGGTTTTGCACCACCATAAAACACTGGAAAAAATGAAGTGGCACCGCGGGTGGATGATGCGGTGGATGACGGCGCAAGCGGGCGCGGTGGTGGCGTTGTCCGGGCAAACCGCCGCCGACCTGACACGGGTTTTCCGCCTGGATCCCGCGAAGGTTCACGCCTTGCCAAACGCGGTGGATTCCTCGGTTTTTTTTCCTGCTTCCTCCGAAGAAAAACGGTTGGAGCGAAACGGGTTAGGGTTGTCTTCCGATGGGTTTTTCGTCGGGTCTGTCGCTTCGTTAAACGAGGTCAAAAACCACCGGGCAACGGTGGAGGCGTTTGCCGCGAGCGGGCTGGGAAAAGCTGGCGGCACGGCTTTGATTTTGGGGGAAGGGCGGGAGCGGGCTTCGCTCGAAAAACTGGCGCGGGATCGAGGGTTGGAAAATGCTGTCCGTTTTGCCGGAAACCAAAGACCCGTCGCGCCGTGGCTCCGTTCGCTTGACGCGTTTGCGATGCCCTCTTACTGGGAAGGGCAATCTCTCGCACTACTGCAAGCTCTCGCCTGCAACCTCCCCATTTTGGCGAGTGACATCGAAGGCAACACCGCCGTGCTGACGAAAAAGCATCCCGGGCTGTTTGCTCCCGACGACCACGAAGGGTATTCCGTTTTGTTGAAAAGAGTGGCGGGCGACGAAAATTTCCGGGCCGGGTTGATCGAGTTTCAAGCGGGGTTGACCGTCCCGCGATGGGAGGATTTAACCGGGCAGATGGAGTCCGTTTACCGGAAAATCACAACGGCATGAAAATTGCGATTTTTACGCCTTCCTTCCTCCCAAAATTTTCGGGGGCCGAAATTTTTCACCACAACTTGGCAACGCGCCTTGCCGGGAGAGGGCACGAAGTCACCGTTGTCCTCCCGCGAAAAACAGGGAAGGCTTTGCAAGAAAAGGGCTGGGCTTTGCCGTATCGGTTGGAGGCTTTTCCCGCGAATGTCTGGAGCTACTACAAGCGCTGGCCTGCGCTCGCCTCCTTTTTGGCGGGGAGGCGGCTCGGCGGCTTGCAGCGGCGGCACGGTTTCGATGTCTGGCACGGCGTGATGGCGTATCCTACTGGCGTTTCGCTAGTTCCGTGGGCGCAAAAGAACGGTATCGCACATTTGATCCGCTCTGCGGGCGACGATGTGATCAGCTCGCGCGGGGGCGAAGTGGGGCTTCGTTTGGACGGACGGGTGAATCGTTTGGTCGCCGGAGCGACGCGGGGCGCGCAGGCGGTCGTGGCGTTGTCCGATACAATCCGGGAAGAATTTGTCAAACTCGGGGTAGCTCCAGAGAGGATTCACACGATCCCCAACGCGGTCGATCTGGCGCGCTTCCAACAAGTTTCCAGAGATTTTTCCCGTTCCGCAGAAAGAGAGAATCTCGGGATGGACCCCGGCGGTTTTTTGTTTTTGGCGGTCGGGAGGAACCACCCCCAAAAGAACTATCCCGCGCTATTGGAAGCCGCCCGGATTTTGCGGTCGCAAGGGAAGGTTTTTCAAGTTCTGCTCTTGGGGCGAGGAACGGAAGAAATCGCGCGGGCGGCGGAAGCCTCGGGGCTAACCGGAATTTTTCGGGGAACCGAAATCGCTGCGACGGCAGGAGGGTTGCCCGTTTTTCCGCCGGAAGCACTCGTGCGGGCTTACTGCGCCGCAGACTGTTTTGTGATGCCGTCTGTCTTGGAAGGATTTAGCACGGCACTGCTGGAAGCGATGGCGGCGGAACTTCCCGTAATTACCACCGACGCACCGGGTTGCGGAGATTTTGTGCGGAACGGGAAAGATGCCATCATGGTTCCCGTAAACGATGCAGAAGCGTTGTCGCGGGCCATGCTGCAAGTGCTGGAAAACGGGGCAACCAGAAACCAGTTGCGAGAACTCTCTAAAAACCGGGCGGCGATGTTCGGCTGGGACTCCGTGCTGTCGCTTTACGAGAACCTTTATTTTTCGTTGGCCGAGGAGCGGCGGATCGCCAAGTCGTAAGCGCCGGCGAGGCGTTCCCGGAAGTGATCCCAAGTCAGTTCCGTCTCCGCTTTCGGACGGGCCGCCGCCTGGAATTGGGCGATTTGTTCGGGGTGTTCGTAAAGCGAACGGATGGCCGAGGCTAGGGTTTCGGGGTCGCGGGGAGGAACGATCCTTCCGTTGATGCCATCTTGGACGACATCGCCAGATTCGAAAGTCGTGATTTGGGCAAGCCCTGCGGCGCAAGCTTCATACACAGTTTTCGCGCTCCCTTCGCACTCGGAAGGGAAAATGTGCAAATCCGATTCCAGCAAATATCGGGAAACTTCTCGGGTAAAACCCGTCGCGATAACAGAAGGCGAGGCGTATCGTTCCAGCGAAGACTTCACTTCGGCATGGACGGCGCCGACCAAAGTGAGCGTGGCGTGCGGCAAATTCGCTTTGCTCCAAGCTTCCAAAAGGACGGGCACGCCTTTGCGGTTGATTAGCGCGCCGAGAAACACCGCGCGAAGCGGTCGTTCCGCGGAAAACGCGGGAGGGAGCGGGGCGCGGCCCGGAGGAAAATCTTCCAGGCGCACTCCGGCACCGAGCATGACGATTTTTTCCTTGGGGATTCCCACGGCGGTAAAAGTCGCCGCCGAGCACTCGGACGGAACCAAAAGCACATCCGCCAAATCGTATTCCTCGGCGGTTTCCTGCCGGCCAATCAGCCATTTTTTGAAAAGGGTATCCGGAAATTTCGCATCCCGTTCGATCCGAGAAACTTCCCGTTTGTCCCTCGGCTTCGATTTCCCTTTGTCTCTGTGCCATGTCGGGATTTCCAAAACGGAAGGAATGCCCATTTTTTTCGCGGTGCGAAGAGACAGAAGCGAGTTGTTTTCCCAGCCGTGAAAAAAATCGTATTTGCCCGTTTGCAGGTGGCGGGCGGCAATGCGGTCCACGACCCGTTTTTTGATGTCGTAATAAAACGGGGAACTCAGGAAAGAGAGGAAACGGACGGGATGCCACCGCAACGAATGAACAAAATGGGCGGGAATGTCGGTCTGGCGATTGTCGTATGCGAAAGCTTTGCCGAGGTAGCCTTCGCGGAAAGAAAGCTTCAGAGCTTCGTGGGCATTCAAATCCAAACCGTAACCCCCTATGCGTGCATTGATCGAGTAAAGCAACGAACGGGGTTTCATTTTTTCAGGAGAGTTTGATACCGGCTGCATAAATTTTTAGGAGTCTGTCGGACTTAGAGCGCATGAGCGAGGAAAATGCGGTTTGAGATGGAAATTTCACGGGTTTGAGGAGGCTATGTGCACATAACTGAC
>DYNR01000105.1 GCA_020720945.1 Chthoniobacter flavus
CGTGCAACCGGATTTTGTGAAGCAAGGATTGCTCTCCTCGCCACTTTACGCGCCGTGTTTTTACCTCTGGTTTGCGGGGTTGGGGCTGAGTTTTGTTTTTGCGTTTTTGATTCAAGCCAAGCCTTCGCAGCTTTCGGCGATCCAGGCTTACGGTGCGGTGCTGTCGTCGATTTTGGCGATCGGTGCGTTTGTCGTGTTGCGGGGCGGGGTGCGGGACATTACTTTGGCGCAAAAGGGGTTGGATGTCTGGCAAAGCGCGGTGAGCACGAACTGGCTGGTCGTCGGGCTGTTTATCGGCTCGTTGCTGGCAGGCGTGCTGGGGCTTTTGTGGTTGCTGTGGGTAGTCCGCAGCGCGAAACCTGTGGAAGAAAATTATGTCTGAAGAATCACCCAACCAACCCGAATGCCCCAAGGGGGCACCCGACAGCGACGAGAACGATGGGCCGCTCGATCGCCGCGGTTTTTTGAAATTGGCGGCAGGGGTCGTCGGAGCCGGTTATGCGGCAGCGATCGGCTACCCGGTTTACCGCTACATCGCTTCGCCCGTCGAGCAGGCGGCCATGGCATCGGCTGTGACAGAAGTGACCCTCGATAATGCGCTGAGCCTCCCGCTGAACTCCTCGATGATTTTCAAGTTCGGCACGGCTCCCGCCATTTTGATTCATCACGCCAACGATACATGGACGGCGTTGAGCGCGGTCTGCACGCACTTGGGTTGCACGGTGAACTACCAACCCGAGAACAATGTCATTTTTTGTCCGTGCCACAGCGGAGTCTATAATGCGGAGACTGGAGCAAACATTTCCGGGCCTCCTCCCAAACCCCTAAAACAATATCAAGTCCAAATTTCCGATGGAAAAGTCGTCATCAGCCGAGCGTAAGCCGCCAGCAACCGTGCACCCACTCGTGGGGGCAGTCTATCAGTGGGTCGATGATCGGCTCGGGATTTCCGATGTCGTGAAGTTGGCAACGAAAAAGCGGGTTCCGGAGCACGGGCAATCTTTCTGGTATTATTGGGGTGGGATCACTTTGTTTTTTTTCATCGTGATGTGCCTTTCGGGGGTTTTGTTGCTCCTGTATTATCGCCCCGGCGATAGTGCCTACGAGTCCGTCCGGCAAATCACCTATGAAATCAAATTCGGTTGGCTGGTTCGTTCCATCCATTCGTGGGCGGCAAACTTGATGATTCTTTCGGCGTTCATCCACATGTTTTCCGCGTTTTTTATGCGGGCATACCGGATGCCGCGCGAGTTCACTTGGTGGAGCGGAATCGGTTTGCTTTTGCTCGCCATGACCTTTGGGTTCAGCGGTTATTTGTTGCCGATGGATGATCTGGCGTATTTTGCGACAAAAGTCGGGTTGAGTATTCCTGCGGTGGTTCCCGTGGTGGGGCCGTGGGTTAGCGACTTGATCCGCGGGGGGCCAGAAATCACTTCTTACACCGTCTCGCGCTTTTTTGCTTTGCATGTGGTCGTGATGCCCGCGCTGTTTATCCCTTTGCTGATGTTCCATCTTGGGCTAGTCCAAAAGAACGGGATGTCGATGCCAGAATCCGAGCTAGAAAAGCCCGAAGCGGCACGCAAGAGCATCCCGTTTTTCCCGAATTTTGCGATGAAAGATCTCGGGGTATGGCTGGTCGCGCTCAATGTTTTGGCGTTGCTTGCCGCCGTGTTTCCGTGGGCGTTGGGGCCGGCGGCAGACCCGCTCATGCCAGCGCCGATGGACATTCATCCTGAGTGGTATTTCATGAGTTCTTTCCAAGTATTGAAGATATTTGGGCAGATTTTTCCGGGGGTCACGGGGGAATTTGTTGCTTTGGGAGTCTTTAAGCTCGGGTTGTTGCTCTGGTTTTTGGTTCCGTTTTTTGACCCGACAACCAAGGGAGGTTTGCGGGCAAAACTGACAACTTACTTCGGGATTTTGACCATCGTCATCCTGCTCGTCACCACGATTTGGGGATATTGGGTCCTCCCTGCAGTCCACTAATTTTTTGTTTTTATGAATTATCCAGTTTGGCAAGTTCCACACATCGGGTCGGGGATGGTTATAGCGATCATCGCCGTCATTCATGTCATGATTTCCCATTTCGCGATTGGAGGGGGGCTTTTTCTTCCGATGGCAGAAGCGAAGGCGTTGCGCGAAGGCAAGCCGGAGTGGCTAAAAAAGCTCAAGGGGTATTCCAAGTTTTTCTTGGTGATGACCGGGGTTTTTGGGGCGATGACCGGGGTGGCGATCTGGTTTTCGATCGGGTTGGCCAGTCCGTCCGGGACGAGTTTGTTGATTCACAATTTCGTGTTTGGTTGGGCGATCGAGTGGGTGATTTTCTTGGTCGAGCTGGCGTTTGCCGCCGCCTATTACTACACATGGAACCGCATCCCGGATCGTTTGCACCTCCGCTTGGGCTACTTGTATGCTGGGGTTTCTTTCCTCACACTGGTGATTATCAACGGGATTTTGACCTTCATGCTCACGCCGGGAGAAACTTGGTTGGGCGTTGCGGGGAGCGGGCAAGAAGCCTCGGTGTTTTTCCAAGCGTTTTTCAATCCCACTTACTGGCCGAGTCTGGCGCTGCGGACTTTGGTTTGCATTTCGATGGCAGGGATTTTTGCCCTCACCGTGTTTAGTCGGCTCGATGGGGAAAAAGAAGGGAAGATCAAAAAACAGATGGTCCAGTGGTCGGCGATGTGGCTTTTGCCCTCGTTTTTCCTGATGCCGTTTTGTTTGGGGTGGTATTTGTGGATGGTTCCAGCCAGCCAAAGAGAGCTGATGTCGTTGGGGATTTCGACCATCGGGATGGGAGTTTTCACGCAAGTCACGAGGATGTCTTTGATCACGCTGATGACTTCGGCAACGATCGTTGTCGCCGTGTATTTGCTGGCATACAGGAACCCGAAAGACTTCCGTTTTGGCACTGCGTTGCTGATTGTGTTTTTGGCGTTTTTGGCGACGGGTGCGACCGAAGGCGTGCGGGAAACGCTTCGCAAACCGTATGTCGTAACCGATTTCATGTATTCCAACGGGATGCGGAAAACCCAGGTGGACGGATTCAACCAGACGGGGTTCTTCGCCGCATCACCATGGGCGCCCGACAAGGGAAAAATCACGGCAGAAACCAGCGAAACCAATCCTTCTTATGCGTTGCATCCCACGGGTTTTCGGATGTTTGCCGGGCAGTGTATGTCCTGTCACACGACCGATGGCTACCGGAGCATGAGTGCTCTTTTGCAGGGACGCAACGAGGAGTCTATCGGCAATATCCTCAAAATGTTGCACGCTCCGAGCGGAGGGTCCCCGTATCAGGCATTCATGCCTCCTTTGGTCGGAACCCCCGAAGAAATTGATGCCCTTCGTTCTTACCTTCATTCCTTGGTAAAGGGCGGGAATTGAGCTTCCCCGCCCCCCAAAAACAAAGAATGGTTTTTCCCCTAGTCCAATCGAAGCGGAGGTTCATCGACTGTGGCGCGGCGGTTTTTTGCCAAAATTTAAGGGGCGAACGATGAGCAGTTGCGTGACGATCAAGGATGTCGCATTGAGGGCGGGGGTGAGCACGGCTTCGGTTTCTCGCGTTGTCAACAACAACCAAAACATCTCGGAGAGTTTGCGCAAGAAGGTCATGGATGCGGTGGAGGAACTCGGCTATGTGCCGAATCCTGCGATGGCGGCGATGGCAGCCCGGCATTTTTACCGCGAAAGCAATGCGGAAGGGACTCCGATCGCCTATGTGGTGCAACCCGGAGACCTCCCCAGCGACTCCTTGCTGTCGATGCACTATAAAGCCTTCAAGGCGCGGGCGACGGCGATGGGATACCGGACAGACCTTTTTACGGTCGATGCGTCCGTTCGTCCCGAGGCTTTCACCCGAATCATTTTTCACCGAGGAATGGCGGGAATCGTCCTCGATCGCCTGTTCGGAGATTTGTCGTTCTTCAATAAAATAGACTGGTCGCAATTTTGCGCAGTAAGTATGGAGCGGCGGCTTTTGACTCCTTCGTTTGACACGATTCGTCCAGGCATTTTTGAGGGGTGTCGGAAGGCGTGGCTCGAAGTGACCCAGCGGGGGTATCGCAAGGTAGGGTTTGTGCTATTTCACCATGTGTATTCCGATGAGCAGCGGCATTTGGATGATGAAGTGCGGGATGCTTTTTGCGCCTACGCGATGCAGCAAGACCCGCCAGCGTTGCCGCCCTTTGTTTTTAAGGGGTCGAAAATGCCGTATAAAGCACCCGAGGGTTTTGCCAAGTGGTATGAAAGCCATCGGCCGGATGTGCTGATCGGGTTCAATTCTACGGTGTATCACTGGCTGAAAGAACTGGGGTTGACCGTCCCGAAAGAAATCGGTTTTGTTTCGTTGAGCATCCGGCAACCCGAAGAAATGGCACTTACTGGCAACATGGAAAATTTGGATTCCGTTGCTTTTGCGGCGGCAGAGAGAATCGATTATCTGTTCCGGCGGGGGTATCAGGGAGTGCCAAAAATCGCCCAGCAAATCATTGTTGCCAATTCGTGGAACGAGGGCAAAACTTTGCAGGCAACGCGGCGGTAAGGGCTTGCGGGCGCGGTCAAGAATTGCGTCCGATCAACCCTCCGAGATCCCTTTTTGCAACTCTCCACGCCTCCTGGTTCCGTCTCTTTTGGGCGGGGCGATCACGAAACGATTTCGTTTTTTACAGCGTAACGCACCATTTCTGCCACGGAGCGGGTATTGAGTTTTCTGGAGATGTTGGAGCGGTGGACTTCCACTGTTTTGATGCTGATGGAAAGTTTTGATGCGATTTCCTTGCTCGTGAAAGACTCGGCGATGAGCTGTAAAATTTCCCGTTCCCGCGTTGAAAGAGTCACCGCCGCGGTATTGGCTGCCAAGGGTTCGCAAAAACCCTGCAATAAAATTTCCGAAGGAAGCCCTGTAAAAAAAGGCTTTTTTTCTGCCACCGTGGCGATGGCTTTTTTCAGCAAACCCGGCGCGTCGGTTTTCAAAAGAAACCCTTTCACCCCCGCCTGCAAAGCTTCGCGGATCACCGCTTCGGAGTTGATCATGGTCAAAATCAGCACTTCCGTGTTCGGGGATACTTTCCGGATTCTGCGGGCGGCATCGATCCCGTTTAGCTCGGGCATATTGACATCGAGGACCGCCACTTGCGGGCGAAACTTTTCTGCCGCGTCCACC
Source organism: Chthoniobacter flavus (assembly GCA_020720945.1). Taxonomy (GTDB): domain Bacteria; phylum Verrucomicrobiota; class Verrucomicrobiia; order Chthoniobacterales; family DYNR01; genus DYNR01. Next base: position 5,165 of record DYNR01000105.1, read on the forward strand.
GCTTTGCGACCATCGGAAACTTTGGCGACAATTTTCCATCCCTTTTCCTCTTCGATAATGGAGCGGATCCCGGAGAGGATTAACCCGTGGTCGTCGGCGATCAGGATGCTAATACAGCTCATAGGAATCTTCGAAAATTGGGACGAGCGCGCGGACGCAAACTCCCTCGGGCTCTCTGGAAACGCTCAACGCGCCCCCGACCGCCTCGATCCGCTCCCGCATGCTGAGGATGCCGATTCCTCCGAGCGGGTTTGAGGACGCATACTCGAGCACCTCGGGGGTCGCACCGCCATCGTCACAAATCGAAACTTCCAGATTTTCGCCCGTCGCCTCAAACCGGATCCAAACCCTCGATGCCGAACTGTGGCGCAAAACATTGGTGAGGCTCTCTTGCACGATGCGGTATAAAGAAATTTCTTTGATTTGCGAGATGCGGGGAATGGGGGTGACCGCTTCGACGGTGGCGCAAATCCCGCTCCGCACCGCAAACTTGCGGGCGTAGGTTTCGATCCCGGAAAACAGCCCCCCGTGGAGCAACCAAGGCGCGTGCAAGTCGTAGGCGAGGGAACGCAACTCGTTGGCGTTGTTCTCGATAATCGCCATAGCGTCCATCAGAATGTCCCGCGCTTGGGAATACTCGCTGCCGATCATCCCCACCGCGCGGTGGATGTCCAGATGCACTGCGACGAGGTCCTGCACCGTCGAATCGTGCAACGCCGAAGCGATCCGCTTCCGTTCGTCCTGCTCGCTCATCGCCAGGCGCTGCCGCAAGTCTTCGATCTTTTTTTCCGAAAGCCGCTGCGAGGTGATGTCTTCCTTCACGGCGATAAAACGGAAAATGTTTCCCGCGGAATCGAGGATCGGAGAGATCGTGGCAGATTCCCAATACGAGGTGCCGTCTTTCTTTTTATTGTGAAACATCCCTCGCCAAATCTGCCCTTGCAGGATTGTTTCCCAAAGCTCCTTGTAAAACTTTTCGCTCTGCAACCCCGATTTGAGCACGCTCGGGTTTTTGCCGATCGCTTCGGAAAAAGTATAGCCAGATGTTTTCGTGAATGCCGCATTCACATACTCGATCGTCCCGCTCTTGTCGGTAATGACAATCGTGTTTGCGCTTTGCTCGACTGCCATGCGCAACTTGAGCAAATTTTCCTTCATCCGCTTGCGGTCTTGGATGTTGCGGACGAATGCGCAAGCCAGTTCCCTTTCCTTCCGGGAAACCGAAGCCAGGGAAATTTCCACGGGAACCTCCGCGCCGCATTTTTTGCGGTGGACGGATTCCATTTTCAGCGAGCCATTTGCCCGCAAGGAGCGGAACGCCAAATCCCAAACTTCCCGCGTCAAAATGGGGTCTATTTTTTCTATCTTTGCGCCGACGAGTTGATCCCTTTCGTAGCCTGACGAGGCGCAGGCGACCGAATTCACATCCACGATGGTCGCGTCGGGCGTAATCCAATAAACGGCATCGCCGGAAACTTCGATCGCCGTCCTGCCCATCAGAAGGTAATCGTGGATCCCGTCAAATCCGACGACGGCAACCCGCCGGAATCCCGCATTTTTTTCCGGGATGAAAATCGCGTGGCACCACGGCCCGTCACCGGGGTTTAGCCGAAACTCGCCTCCGCTCACTTCTCCTTTTGCAAACGATTGCCGCAAAAGAGCTTCCACCTCTCCGTCCCCAGAAAAAAAATCTCCCAAAGCCCTGCCGACAACCCCTTCCTCCGGTTTGCCAAAAAGCCTGCAAGCCGCGGCATCGGCAGCAATGACGATCCCGTCTTGCCCGACGGTGAGCAGGCCGAGGGGGTCCTGGATTTTTTCCGAAACGAAACCTTCCCATCTCTCTTGCTTGACGAAAGAAGCGATGCTTTCCACGACGGAACACTCGCCGTCAAAATCCCGCAAGTTCGGGGGGGGGGCGAGCGGTCGGATAAGAGGGCGAGAAATCATTGCGGGCTTGAGATGTCCTTGAAGCTATCGCATAACCCGCCATTTTTGCAACAGATGATTGCCGGGATGTCGGCGAGTGAACAAAACTGGACAGCGTTTTACGAGGTAAAAGAGGCTAAGATAGGTGGAGGTCGAGCGAGGATGCGGAGGGGGGTGGCTGGAGTCGGGCGCAACGGCTGGCGAGCTGTTCTTGCCAGCGTTGGGAGGGGACGGTTCCCGTGCTGCGTAACACCTTGTCGTTCTGGCGGTTAATTTCCATTTGCAATATTTTATCGGCACCGTTGAAGTCCTTGGTTCCGGCATGGGAGAGGAGGGCTAGAATCCTGTTTTGAAAGGTGCGGAAACGCCTTTCGATTTTGCCTTTGGCCTGGGGGCTTGGCGCAACCAAATGCGCCACACCAAAGGCTTTGAGAACCCTCTGAAACTGGCTTTTGGGATCTTGGTCATCGTGGGTGGAACTCGGGCCAAAAAGGCTCAACCCATCGGTGTAAATGGCTTCTGGTAACCCATGGGTTTCGAAGGCGTGGCGGAAGTGGCAAAAGTGGTTCCATGTGGTGTCTGAGGAGACGAAACGCCCGGCGACCAGAAAGCCGGAAGCGTCGTCAACGGTGAGCAGAAGAGTTTGTTTTTCGGGGGCGGCCCACCACTGGTGAACGGAGCTGTCGTGCTGCCAGAGTTCCCCGATAAATGCACGGCGGAAACGGCGGCGTGAGCGGGGTTTTGGGGCAGGGTGCGGCATGAGGTGGGCGAAGTGTTTTTTGGCGTAAGCAGCCACCGCAGAACGCGAGCGAACGAACTCGTGGAGCCGAACAAGTTCATCCGCAATGAGTTGGAAATTCGGGGGCGTTTGGAGCGGCAGAAATTCTTTGAGGAAAGCCTGCGCGTTTT
>DYNR01000379.1 GCA_020720945.1 Chthoniobacter flavus
GGTAGTTGGAGGGGGGTGGGGTTACGGTTCGTCGGGCGAGGCGGTCCATTGTTTGTAGAGTTGCTCGACGGCGCGGGGGCCTCCGGTTTTCAGGATGCGGAGTTTGGTGAAAAAAATGCGATCCGCGGGAGTTTGGAGAGGTGGTTGCCATTGGAGTTCAAAGGGGTTATTTCCTGCTAACAGGTTTAACGAGAGGGAAATGGAAGTTTTTTCTTTCGGAGAAACGGAAAAGATACCAACCGTTTTCCCGTCAAGAGACACAGAGCAAGAGCCCGAATAGTTTTCCGAAAAAACTTCGAGTTCGAGAGATGCCGCGCTATTTTCTGGAGAAGCGAAAATCCAAGATTGTTTTGGGGCAATGAAAACCTTTCTCGCGGGAAGAGAGCCTTTTTCTTGAGGCGGCAATTTTTCGCTCAGTCCAGACACACTTTGTAGGGGGCTAAAGTGCGGTTCGCGGACGAAAAGGAAATACGACTTCCCGTTGGGGTCTGAGATTTTTGCTGTTTCGAGGTATTCTGGGTGTTTCCGTAGGTAGGACAGCAAGGGGGCGGCGGTTTTTGCGCTTGGCAAGAAATCGTGCAGACCCAAGATGCCTGGTTCCGAAGCGATGGCGATATCGACTCTGCGGTGCTTTGCCGAATCTTGCGAGAAAAGTTGTTCGAGGACTTTCAAGTCGAGGTTGGGAACGGTAAAAATTTCAGCGGGCAGGGATTGCTTGTCTGCCATCCATTGCAGCGTATGGGCGGAAAGCGAGCCGTAGGAGGTCATTAAAACATAGTTTCCGTCTAGGAAGGGCAAATGGTTTTTTAGGAATTCTATGACTTTTTTTGGGGAATCGCGGTGGAATTTTTTGCTGCCTTCCGGGCCGCAAGTGATCTCGATTTTTCGGACAGGGAGAGGGAAATCCAACGCTAGGACAAGAAGGAGGACGAGGGTCGCAAACCCGGCGGCGATGGTGTGGAAGAAGCCTTTTTGAAAATTTCCGATCGCCCAAGCGAGGCAGAGCGCGGCGGCGAGCAAAACGAGGAACTGGAATGTCAGCCCAAAAAAAGGGTTCATGTGGGGGTTGATCGCCAAGAAAAAATAGGAGTAGGCCGCCATCCCGAAAAGAGTCGAACAGTGGCGGGCAATTTCCGGTTCCGTTTTGCGGCGTGCGATTGCCAGAAAAAAAGCGGAGAGCAAAGCCAGAGGGGCAATCCACCAAATTCTGCCAAAGGCTAATTCCCCGCCGTAGCCCGTAAAAAAATACGAAAGACGGATGCCCCAACCCTCGTGAAACGCCCAGATGTGCGAGTCAGGTCCGAATTGGTTTAGCAAAAAGTAATCCCAGATTTTTTTTGCGGCGACGATAAAATGGGGGCCGGCGATGGCGGCGCAACCCAAGAAAAAAGGCCACAAATCGCGCAGGAAAACGAAGGCGTTTTTTTTGTTTTTCGAGAAGAGGAAGGAAGCCGCCCCGCCCAAAATACAACCGCCGCCCATTGCTAGAACATACAGAAAAACAGGAGGTTTCGCCAAGAGGGCGACCCCGAAGCAGGCACCGGAGGCGGCAGCCAGCCAGAGTTTTCTTTTCGAGAGAAACTCAAAAAAGAACAAAATTCCCCAGACATTGGCCAGAGCGTTCGGGTAGTCCGGGCGGAATTCGTGGATCGTGTGGAAAGCCAGTGGGGTTGCCAGCAGCAGGAGCACCCCCGCTGCACGAGCGTAGGCGGGGAGGGTTTTTGCCAAGAAAAGAAATGCGCCCAGCCAAGCGAAAAGCAAGACTCCGTCGATGGCGTAAGGAGCCCAATCGCGGACACCGAAAAGGAGGAACGAAGCGGCGACCATCCCGCTGTGGAGGGGAGCGTGAGGGGGCGTTTTGAGGTATTCCGCAACGAAATGTCTCGCGCCGGAGTGGACGAGGTCTTTGTATCGTTTCAGCCCGTCCAAAAACGAAATGACATCTTCGTAGTCGATTTCGTATTGCAGTCTTCCCCGCTCGAAGGAGTAATTGATGACGGCAAGAGTGAAGAGCGCGCAGACGGTTGCCAAAATCGCCAGCAAGAGAGGCAAGTTTTTTCGTCGTGGCGGAGGGGGAGTCCGGTTGTCGTTTTCGGAGTCCGGCATAGTGCAGTTTTTCAAGG
>DYNR01000380.1 GCA_020720945.1 Chthoniobacter flavus
GGGCCCGAAAGTCAGAATTTATTGAAGCTCATCGCTTCGGCGGCAGGTTCGTAAAATGGGGATGCGTCTTTTTTCTTCAAGAAAGCGATGGTTTTTGCGCCGTCGTCAGGGACTGGGATTTGTGGGGCACCTGGCATCATCGCGGCGGGGAGAATGTGGCGGTAACGGATTTGGATCGAGTCGCCAGGGGTGAGCCCGGAGGCACTGCGGAGAACTTTCACAACGGCAGCGGTCAGCGTGATGTCTTCTTTTCCTTCTTCGGAAGAGGGGGTTCGCTGGATGCGGAGAACCTCGATTTCCAGAGATTCGGGCGCATCCTTTTGCATGGATTCATAAACGGAAGGAGGCAGGACGGCGGGGAGGTTTGCGGGTGCGAAGGCAAAGAAAAGGGAAGAGATGGCAACGACAAATTTTTTGAGAGGGTGCATGGTGGGTTAGGAAGTGGGGAACTGGTTGGTGGGGCGGGGTTTAGATGGGGGGAACCAGAAGCCGGATAGCGGGGTCAATGGACCGGCGTTCTTTGAAAATCAACGGGGGAGCTTGGTCTTTTAGCTCGTAGCCCGTCAAGACGAATTCCGGATAAATCGTGTTGCTTGCTGGCTCGTAAACAGATTCGCCGGAGAAGAAACCGCGAAGCCGATACTCGTAGTTGTTATCGCTTCCGAGCGTTCCTGCTTGACGGTCGGGGGCCAGCGTTCGCTGCTCGTTGAACATGACTAGTTGCGCCGTGTTCCACGGTTGACCGGGCTTGCGGACCCATCCCCACATTTTGTAGTCGTTTTTGAAAAACCTCCGCCCGATGAAGTAGTCGCCGGGTTGTTCTCGTGCGATGGAAGCGGCGATGGCTTGTTGGCGAGCAAGGGTGTCCGGATCTACGGTTTGACATCCAGGGAAGAATAGGGCGCAGACAACGAAAGCAAAGAGCGCGAAAATTTTATGGAAACGCAAAGGGAACCGGACGCTTTCGACGCGTTTCTGTTTTTGGCATTGGTTCGGGAGGTTTTGGCTCATAGGATTTTTTCTAGGAACGGGGCGATGGCGCGTTCGAGTTCGGATTCGGTTTTTGGAAAAAGAGGTTGGTCGAGAGGGAAGAGGTGCCAAGTTTCCGAGTGGGAAACGCTTTGGCCGGGGAGGAGGGTTTGCTGGGGGCTGAGGGTTTCGAGTTCCAGAAGTGTTTGGTCTGTATAGAGTTGGAGAGATGAGCCCATATCCGTGTAAGTCGCCGAAGGACAATGGGAGAAAGTTTTCACGAACAGGCTGCAACCGATGGCGTAGGCTGCCCACGAGACGGAACCGGCGATGCCGATTTTGAGCGGCGGCGCGGCGTTGTCGTGGCGCAGGCGAACAAACCGTTTGCCCAAGACTAAACGGGGGTCATCGAGTTCGGTGTAAGGCCAAAAAACGAGGCTGTTGGCGGGTTGGAGGTCTGTCTCTGAACAGCCGAGAGGGGGGAGCGGGAAAAATCCCGTGCCGCCTTCTGCGAGGGCGGTGATGCCCCACGAAGCAATCGGGAGAGGGGAGTCGCCGCGGTTGGTCAGCAAGTGACCGATTTCGACTTTCGAGGAATTGTCGTCCATTTTGACGCTCAGTTCTTTAGCGACGCGAATGGGGGTTTCGACTTGATCCAAAAAAGCCACGGAGCCATCGGCTTCTTGGCGGGTTGCCACCGGACCGTTGTCCAATGTGTTCGTAATTACTTTGACCTCTGGGGCGATCCAGATGCGGTGCCCGCCGCGCAACACCCATTCGTCTTCGCCGGTTTTTCCGAGCTCTTCCTTGAAAACTTTCAAAACATTTTCGCGGTCGAGGAGGCGGTAGCTGATGATGCGTGGACCGACATCAAGGGTCACGATGATTTCCGCTATCTCGTTGGCGAAGCGCAAGTTGCGCTCCCAACCTCCAAACTGACAAATCGTGGGTTCCATGTTTTTTTTGGCGTTTAACGGCGGTGCTCAATCCGCGCCAGCATACTTTCGGAAACTCGTTTTTTAGTCCAGCCAGAATTCAGCGCCGCTTAGGAAGCACGCAAAAATCAGTGCCGCACTTTTTCATGCGATGCGGATTGGCGTCCATTCGTGCAGCCTGTGAAAATACGGTTGCTGGTGCGGCGAGGTGGAGC
>DYNR01000381.1 GCA_020720945.1 Chthoniobacter flavus
TTTGCAGCCCAATTGATTACAGAGATTCACAGCAGTTATCTCACTGATTCAGGACCATATTAAAAAACGCTTTTTCGTCCCCATAATCCAAGGCAAGCGACCACGGATTCGGCGTGCTGTTCCCGTCTTCGTCATCCTTGATCACTTTGCCATTAAATTTGAAAGTCCCCGCCGCTTTCTGCCGCCGTGTCGCATCAGGATCGCCGCAGACCGCCGCCATCCGCGCTTCCCACACCTGCATCACTTTGGCGTTTGGGTTCTGCTCGAGCACTTTTTTTGCAAACGCCCATCCTCTCGGGTAATCCCCTGTGATGCGGCACAGTTTAATGTATTCGTCCCAATATCCGTTTTGATTCCCCGTTGGTTTGGCGGTAAATGCGAGATCCCAAGCGTCCAAGGCTTCCGGATACCGCGCCAGATTCGCAAAGGCTCGGCCCAATTTTTCATGTTGAAAAAGGGAGGGTTGATTGCCGCTCAACTGCACGGTTTCTTGCAAAACGGGGATCGCTTCTTCGTAATACCCCGTCGCGACGAGTTCCGTTCCAAGCCCCCCCAAACTCCACGGCGCCCGTTCCATCGAAACCGCCATTTCCCGATAATAGATCGCGAGATCGTGGCAATCCAGTTCATCCAAAAGGTTTGCCAAAGTCTGGTGGACCAATGCCGGCCCATTTCCCGGGAGCATTTCTTTCAAAAGCTTCTCGTAATGCTGCACCCCGCTATTGCAAATGCGCACCCTTTCCGGGTAAGAAATACTGTTGCTATAAGGGCCATTGCCGGTCAGAGAACGGGACATTATGCCTGTCAGCCAGAGAACGGGCACCGATTTCGGATTCTGCTCTGCCAGCGTCAACAACGCATTGTAAAAATGAAACGCCGTCGGCTTGTTTGCCGCGCAATCGATCCCGATGATGGCTGCCGCCGTCCGCCCTTCCAGCGAATTTGGATCCAGCCCCAAAACGATTCCGAAGCAGACGGAAGCCCGCTCCACCTGAAAACGGCTCCGCTCCAGCACCCCCTGCCAAAAAAAGGTTTGCACGAATGCCTCTTTGGCGATTTGCCCTTTTTGCTTATTCCGAAACCCTTCGAGCCGGGATTGCACGATGTCCTCCGCATCTGTCTGTTTCCCCGCTGCCAATGCTCGGATAACCGAGGCCTCCCACGCTTTTCCTATCACTTCAGGAACCGTAGGATTGGCGACCGCAGGCTTTGCTCCCGCTTCCATAATGAAGCCGCAAAATAAAATGAAAACAAAAAACGGTATCGCGCGGTGGGGTGTGTTGCAGAAAAAACAGCAAGAAATTTTTGAGTTCATGACAAAGGGAAGACTCTGGGGATTTTAAGCGCAAAGTTCAACCGAAAAGGGGTGGATGAAACGGCTTACACAGATTGCAGAAGGCAGAAGTTAGAAGGCAGAAGGGGAAATGTAGCACAGCCGTCTCGGCTGTGGGGGAGGGGGAATTGCAGAAGGCAGATTGCAGAATGGGGGGGAGCGGAGGGTAGAAGGATGAAAGCTGAAACTTGAAGGCTGAAGGGGAGGAAAGTGGTCGGCGGAGCGAAATCGAATTTCGAGAAAAATGTAGCACAGCCGTCCCGGCTGTGGGGGAGGGGGAATTGCAGAAGGCAGAAGGCAGATTGCAGAATGGGGGCGGGACTGCGGAGGTGCGGCTTGATTCGTGGGTTTTTCCAGTTATCATTGAAGCGATGAAAAAGGAAGTTTTGCGTTTTTTGTTGTTTGTTTGTGTTGTTGTTTTCGTTGCATCGTGGTTGCCGCAAGTTTTTGCCGGGTTATCGCCTGCGGAAATTTCTGCTCGTTTGGCGGATGGGAAAGCGCTTTTGGTGGATGTGCGCGAGGCGGGAGAGTGGAAAGAAGGGGTCGCAGAACCCGCTAAGTTATTGTCGTTGAGCGATTTGAAAGGAGCTAGAGCCCAATGGACTCCCTTTTTGAACAAGGTCGGGGGAAGGGAGTTGATTTTGGTGTGCCGGTCCGGGAATCGTTCGGGGATCGCCGCTAAAATTTTGAAATCCGAGGGTTACAATGCGGTCAACGGGGGCTCGTATTTCTCTTGGAAAAAAGCGGGTTATCCGGTTCGTATCCCGGATTGAAGGCGG
>DYNR01000382.1 GCA_020720945.1 Chthoniobacter flavus
TGGGGGGTGAGGACATCGAGTTCGAGAGTGGGGTCGGTGTTGGGGTAGGCAGGAAGGAAGGCGATGGTGCCAGAGAATTGCTTGGAGCGAGAACCTTGCCCTTTGGACTGAGGATCACGGGCTGGAAGCCCGCACTCCGTTGAGTCCGTTGAAGACATCGCCCATGCGAAATCGGCACCTTGTTTCCAGTCCATATCGCCCCAGCCGAAGATGTCGGCTATGGCTTCGAGCATCGCTTCGGGGGCTTTGAAGGGTTGGCAGGAGGCGGTGAAGGCGTTGTCGGAGCCGGAGGGTTTGGTTTTGGTTTCGCTCCACTCGTGGAGGGCTGCGAGTGCGGCGCGGCGGGCACAGCCTTTGATGGCACTGCCGGGGATGTAGGGGATGCCGTAGCGGTCGAGGCAGACATTTGCGTTTTCCATCGCGCCGCCGGACATATTGAGCATCATGCGGGAACGGAGGCGGGCGTAGAGGTTGGAGGAACTGGCAGGAAGCCAAGAACGCCGGAGCGATTCGCCAACCGCAGATTTTCCGATCATTTTGGAAAACCAATCTTTGCGGACATCTTCTTTGCTATCGGGTTCGGCGTAGCGGTCGAGGAAAAGCGAACGGCTTTGTAAATGCTGGAGGCTCTCGCCACCGAGAGCTTGTTTTGTTTCGTCAAGGATGTAGAGGGGCATAATCGTCAGTCTTTTTTGGCGAAGCGTTTGAGGTAGGCGAAGAAAGCGAGGGTTTCCGAGGTGGCACGCTGGAGGTCGAGCGAAGTTGCTTTTTCGCTGGTGAGGACAGAGATGAAGTCTTTGGCAGTCTTTTTTCCGTTCAGAATACTGATGTCTGAGGAGGTTCCTAAGTGTTCTGCCGTTTTGTCGCAGGCGAATTTAATGCCTTTGCGGGCATCTTTACCATCTTCGGTGGCATAGGCAAAAGCAGCTAAAAGTCCGTTTGAAATGATCATACCGGGAAAGCCTGCGACATCTGCGCGTGTGAATTGAGGGTTATTGCCAGATTTTTCCTCAGTGGCTTTGAGTGCCGCTTGGGCACGGATTTGTTCGAGATTTTTCATAAATTTATTACCAGAGAGTTTTGATTTTTGGATATTTGGGGATGTTGCGGTCAGAGGTGATAATCGTCAGCGAATGATGGAGTGCTGTGGCGATAAGCGCGCGGTCAAAGGGATCGCCGTGAATGAGCGGTAAATCGGCTGCGGCGCAGGCGATGCCAAACTCGAGAGGTATTTCAGTAAGACCGTATTCTTCTCGGGTCTCGATGAACCATTGAACCGCAGTTTTTTTCAGGTTGAGCTTTCCGATTTTAGCTTTAATAGCGATTTCCCATACGCTGGCTGAACTTACATAGGCATAGGGACTGGATTCGAGAGTGCTATGAGAGGCTTTGGGTAGCTTGCCGTTGGCGAGCGCGATGAGCGCACAACTGTCAAGGAGTAGGTTCATCGGCAATCGGATGGCCACTCATCCTCAGTTAAAGGTTCTGCAGGGTCATAACCAGGAGCTAGGGTGACTTTGAGGTCTGGGCGAGGCTTCAAGTTTCGGCGGTGCGGCTTGGACTGTTGTAAGACGAGTTTCACGAGAGGTTGTCCGCGGCGGCAAATGAAGACATCTTCCCCTTGCTCTGCTGCTGCAACCAATTTTGAAAGGTGGCTCTTGGCTTCGTGCATGTTGGCGGCAATCATATTAGCTAATCTAGCTAGATTTTTGTGTTTTGTCAACTGTGGAGACCGAGCAGAAGCCGAGGCCGGTCGAGGCGTCGCCGCCGAACTGGAAGACTTTTTTCTCGTTCACTTTGCCTTGAAATGCCGTCCAAGCATCCTCGGCGGTTTTGTCTTTTTTGGAGCCTTTGCGGGCTGTGGTTGTCAGGACGGAATAGAACAGGGTATCGGCAGGGACATTTTCTTGGTTGAAGAGGCCGGTGCCTTCAGCGGTTCCGGTTTCGTCGGAGATTTTGACATGTTGGGCGACTTCGCAAGCGGTGGTGACGAAGTGGGACATGGTGCCGTCGCTGACGATGACGAGGCGGTCTTTAATGGATTGGAAGAGTTCGTCTTCGATGAGCTTGGCGAGGGCATCGGCGAGTTGATCAAACG
>DYNR01000383.1 GCA_020720945.1 Chthoniobacter flavus
TATTTCGTGGCAGGGGCACTCGCTTGTGCGGGGGCGTTTTCTTCTGTGTTCGCAGCACCCGCTTCCTCGATGCAGCATCAACCCGCGGCGGCAGACCCCGTAGTCGGTGCTGTCGCATTCGTTCCCGTGACAGCGGGCGACCGCTACCAAGACCTTGTCCGCGATTTGGCAGAACTCATTGAAAACGAAAGCTATGGGGAGGCACTAGAGGTTTTGGAAAAGACGGAAGTCCCGAATCCGGATGATCCCGTGCTTTTGAACATGAAAGGGGCGGCGCACACCGGTTTGAGGGAATGGGAAACGGCGCGCGGGTATTTTTTGAAGGCGCTGGAAATCACGCCAACCGCGTTTGCCCCGAGGTTCAACATGGGGGAAGTCCTTTTTCTGGAAGGCAACCCGGAGGAGTCTTTGAAATACTTCGAGAGTTTGGGGCGGCAAAACCCAGAAAACGAGCTTCTCGAATACAAGCAAGTCGTCCTTTTTCTCCTGACCGGAAGGAATGCGGACGCGGAGCGGTTGGCGGGGCGGATGCGGTTCCCCGGAAATTCTCCCGCATGGTATTACGCGCAGGCGGCGGTGGCTTTTTCCAAAAAAGAAAAATCGCTCGGCAAGGAGTATCTTTATGCGGTGCACGAAATTTTCCCCGAAAAAAGCTTGCGGATTTACGACCAGACCATTCAAGAATCAGGGCTGAAAAAACTATGAAATCTTCTCATTACTTGCTGGACGAAAGCTCCCGTGTGTTAGTCACGGGTGGCGCGGGGTTTATCGGTAGCGCGCTTGTCCACGCTTTGAACCAAAAAGGGGTCACGGACATCCACATCGTTGATTTGCTCGGAAAGGATGAAAAGTGGAAAAACTTGGTTCCGCTGGCCTACGCGGATTATCACGAGGCGGACGACTTCGAACGGCGTTTGCAGGAATCGCCCGACTCGTTGGGCCGCTGGGATTTTGTTTTTCATTTGGGTGCGTGTTCCGCGACGACCGAACGGGATGCGGCCTACTTGGCAAAGAACAATTACGCCTTCACCAGAGACTTGTGCCGCCACAGCTTGGAAAGGCATTCGCGTTTTGTATATGCTTCTTCAGCGGCAACTTACGGGGATGGCGAAGCGGGGATGGACGATAGGGAAACGGATTTGACGAAGTTTCGCCCGCTGAATATGTATGGGTATTCCAAGCAGATGTTCGATTTGCACGCGGCGAAGGCGGGACTGTTGCCGCGCATCGTCGGAGTGAAATATTTTAATGTTTATGGTCCGAACGAATACCATAAGGGCGATATGCGGAGTTTGGTGTGCAAGGCGTTCGAGCAAATCCGGGACACGGGAGGGATGCGGCTTTTTCGGAGCCACCGTTCAGATTACGAAGACGGGTGCCAGATGCGGGATTTTCTTTATGTGAAAGATGCGGTTGAAATGACCGTGCATTTGGCCTGTGCGACGGTGGCGCAAGGGCTTTACAACTTGGGGTCCGGGCAAGCGAGGACATGGCTCGATTTGGCCCATGCGCTGTTTCGGGCGATGGGCAAAGAACCTTCCATCGAGTTTGTGGATATGCCCCTTTCGATCCGCGACCAATACCAGTATTTTACGCAAGCCGATATTTCCAAACTGCGCGGGACGGGCTACGAAGCAGCGGTGACTTCGCTCGAAGATGCCGTTGCCGATTATGTGAAAAACTATCTCTTGCCGCATCGTCGGATCGGAGAATGAATTTCGAGCAACTGGCGGCGTTGGCCGACGAAGAGATCCGGGAATTGAGCGAAGAATTGCCGGAGGCTCTGGCGGGAGTTTTGCCGCGGATTGCGATTTTGCTGGAGCATTTTCCTGCGCAAGAACGACTTTGCGAAGGGATAGACCCCGACCAGTTGGGGCTTTTTGAAGGAGTTGGGGCGGAAGACCCCGCGCATCACCAAGTCCCGAGGATCGTGATTTGGCTAGGCAATCTTTGGGAGATGAGCAACCGGGATGAGGAGGCGTTTCGCGAAGAGGTGCGCGTCACTTTCCTGCACGAACTCGGGCATTACATCGGGTTTGGCGAAGAGGATTTGGAAGAGCGGGATTTAGGGTGAGGGGAGGGAAGAATTGCAGATTG
>DYNR01000106.1 GCA_020720945.1 Chthoniobacter flavus
CTATTCTTTGTAGGCGAAGCGGAAACCGACGAAAGGTTTTGCGACGGCGGTGAACTCCGTGTAGGCGTTGATATTTTTTGCCGAGCGGGGTTTGGTTTTTGCGTATTCTTCAAAGAAGTAGCCGTTGCCGTTGAGTCCGTAGGGGGCGTTTTGCATTTCGTGGTAAACGGTGGCGGTGTCCCAACCCCATTCCAAAACATTGCCGGTAAGGTCTTTTAAGCCGTTAGCATTTGGTTTTTTTGTGCCTGTCGGGTGGGTTTTGTTTCCGGAATTTTTTGCTGTCCATTCTTGCTCATCGAGTTTGGCGGGTTCGGGTGGATTGTTGAGGATTTGAAACTCTAGATCGAGAAGAGGGCGAACGCCATTGGCGGTCGAACAAAAGAAAATCTGGTCGGCGCTTCCCGTGTGAATGCGTGCCCCTTTTTTGAGGTTTTTCGTCCAAGGATAGACGGGGTTGCTTTCGTCAGCAAAGGTATCCACGCGGAAAAGGAGGGCGTTTTTATAGACGGTTTTGAAATTTGCATCGCTGTAAAACACCGGTTGTTTTCCGAGGATTTCCGACATTGCGTTGCAGGCGACGAGGACATCATACCAGTTGATGTAAGTGACAGGTTCGTCTTGGGAGAACTCGAAGTTTTGGTCCAGCGCGTGGCGCATACTGCCCATATCGCCAGAGAAGTTGAAGGAGTAACCGTGGTTTTCCGCCCAACGCACGATGCGTTTCCAGACCTTGTAGGGCATTTCGGTTTCGCCGATGGCGAGAGGGTAGGGGGAGGTTGGGCGTTCGAGGTTGACCGTGTTTTCCTCGATGATTTTTTGCGCTTCTTCTTCCGAGATTTTTTTCAAGAAACGGTCGTTTTGCGCGATGGAGATTTTTTTGTTTTTCTTTGCGAGTTCGTCGGAAGGATATTCTTCGGCTTTTGAAGCCATGCCGGCGGGGAGGACGAGAGTTTTGAGGTTGGCGCGGAGGTAAGTGGCGAGTTGTTCGGTAGTTAAGGAATTTTGCGGCGAGACGACGGTCTCTTTGTCGAATTGCCAAGTGGCGAGTTTGGTGGTTGGGGTGGGGGCGGGGACGAAGGAAGATTGGGCGTTGCGGGCGATGCGGAAGCCGATGGACGGAGAACCGAGAGCGGGTTTGTAGGGGAAATTGCCAGAGTAAGATTTTTCAGAGTTGTCGGAGGAGGAGTAACTGCCTCCGAAGACAGTGAAGGTTTCGTTTTTTGCGGCGGAGTCGTCGTTCCAAGCGAACTCCCAAACATTGCCAGACAAATCGGCGATCCCGAGTTTGTTTGGGTTGCTGGCGGAAGATGGGTGGGTTTTCGTCGAAAGAAGCGGTTTGTTTTCTTCGGTCGCGGCGGTAGCGAGTTCTTCCGGGGTGGGGAGGCGGTAGCCTTGGGCATCCTTTTTCCAATAGACAGCGGGGCGGGTGTTCCAGTTTTCGCGGATGTCGCGATCCACGATGCGGCGGAGGACTGTTTTGAATTCCGGGTCGGCGTAGTAGGCGGGCATCAAGTTTTCTATTTCGGAAAGGGCGTTGCAGAAGGCGATCGCGTCGAGCCAAGAGATGCCCGTGACGGGTTCTTCCGGAGAGTGGGAGGCATCGTCGGCGAGCATGCTTCCCATTTGCCCGTCGCGGGAGAAAGAGTAGCCGAGGTCACCCAAGTCGCGGGGGAACTGGTTGGTCACAGAGATTTTGCGGACTGTTTCCCAAGTGCGGAAAGAGATTTCGTTTTTCGCCAAGAAAAAAGCGGGTTTTTCGGCGGAGGGGAGGGGGAGCATTTTGGCGTAGTAGTCCGGGGGGCGGCTGACGGTGGCATCGCAGCGGAAGGCGTTCCATTTGAGTGCGAAGGGCGGGCGGAGGCCTGTAGCAACCCTTTGGGCGGGAGAGAGTTCGCGTTCCACGAAGAAGCCGACGGATGTGACATTTTTGAAATTCACGGGCTGGAAGTTTGCCGATTTTGCATCGAAGTCCAACTTTTCTGAAGGGCGGTATTCTGCCCATTCGGTTTTCGTCGGGTAGAGGATTTGCGAGTGGTGGACGATAGGATTGATCGAAGCCGATTCGACTTCTTTTTTGTCTTCCATCACGAGAGAAAACTGGCGGGTGGAATCCGAGAAGGTCGCTTTTGAGAGGTAGAATTTATCACCGTCCTTGACCAGCCAACGACCCGCGTTAAATCCTCCCCAGTAGCGGGAGACATGGACGATGATGCGGCTGGAGTCGTCGAAAGAAACGGGGAATTCCTTTCCGCCGTTGAGGAAGTCTTCTTTTTTCCAGAACCAGGAGGCGTAAGCTTCGACTTGTTCTTCTGGGCCGTGGTCTTCTAGGCCGCCCATGAAGTTGAGGTCATCGCGGAACTCGTGGTTTGCGTTCAAGTGGCCTTCGGAGATGCCGCGGGGTTTATCCGGTTTTGCCGGGTTTGTTGAGTAAAGGACGAGGCCGCCGTAGAAGACGGCGTTTTTTTGGTCGGTGTCGTAGCGGAGACCTGGGGCGTTGAGGGGGATTTCTTCCGAGAATTCCCAGGTTGAAATCCATTCGTCGGTCAAGCTGCCATCTTTGTCGCGGTCCACCTTGCCCGGGATTTTCATTTTGGCCGATTCTCCCCGGTAAAAGAGGGAGCCGATGCCGAGGTCGGAGCCGAAATCGACGATGCGGACAGAAGCGGCATCCAAAGGGAGTGCGAGGAAAAAGAGAGAGCAAACCGCCAAGAGTGACTTTTTCATATCCTAGGTAGAAGCGTTATTTTGTTTGGTAATTGATGACGGTGGCAGAGCAGGGGGGGATGGTGATTTCGTAGCCGGAAGCGAAGTTATTTTTTGTGGACTCTTCGATTTTGTAGAGGAGTTCGTCGCGGTTGGTCGCGCGAGGCTCGTGGTAGGATAGGGAGTGGATGGTTATGTTTGGCTCGGGGGCAGAAGGGAGGTCGAGTTTGACGGTGCGGGGTTCGTCATACATTCGATTGATGAGCAAAACGGAGTGGTTTTTGCCATCGGCGAAGGCGAAGCAACGAACCATCGAAATGTTTTTTTTGCCCTTGATACGGGTTTCCTTTTTTTCGCCTTTCCAGTTGATTTGCATGGCGAGGGAATCGGGGAGATCCACGGTTTTGACGCTGAGGGGGTCCACCTGCATGAGGTCGCCTTTGCAGAATTTGTTGCGGAGTTCCAGCGCTTGCCAAGCGGCGAACGGGCGCATCGAGTCGCCATCGGTGTGGCTTGACCAGTTCACGCCCGTTTGGAAGTTGAAGAAGCCTTGGGGGCCAGCGAACCCGAAGTCGTTGAGCCAGACCATGTGCATATCCAGCGTCGAGATGCCTAGGGCCAGGGATTTGCCGACTTCTTCGCTTTCGTCCGTGTAGGGTTTGGAAGCGGTTGGGACGGAGTAGCCGGGCCCGAACTCGTAGATTCCGACTTTCATGGCTTTTTCGCCTTGGTCGCGGGAATATTTTTTCAGCTCGTTTTTGATAGCTTCCATTTGGGGTTCAATGACTTGTGCGGGGTAGAGGAGCTGTCTTTGGAAGAGGATGCGGTCGTCGCCGCCGAGGACGGTGAAGCCGTCCCAACCGCCGATGTAGTTTGCGACGGCGAGCATATCGGCTTCTTTGGTGTCTTTGACCATGGCGCCGGAGTAGGCGGGGTTGTGGGAGTGTCCGCCCGCGATGAGGTCGATTTTTTCGTCTGAGAAATAAGGGCTGGAGCGCATGGCGCGATACATTTTGTTGGCTAGGGCAGCGTGGCGATCCGGTTTGGCGGGGAAGGAAAGGGGGTCAAAGACAGGGCTATTCCAGCACTCATTGCCCATTTCGATGTAGATTTTGTCGAAGACTTCCGTCCATGGTTTTACTTGGCCGTGTTTTTCGGCGCGGATTTTTCCGTAGGGTGAATTGGCGGGGCCTGCGAGGTATTCGATGAGGTTTTTGCATTCCTCGTCGGTGTAGAGGTAGGTGTTGATCCAAGGGTTAGCACCCGTTTTGCGAGCGGCCTCTAAGAAGTAGAAGAGAGGGGTTCCTGTTGTGGGGCCTGCGGTCGCCTGTTTTCCTTTGCCGATGAAGGCAGGCTGTTCGGTGAAATCCTTTTGTAAGGCCGCATCGAGCGTCTTGTAGAAGACGATCCCTTGAGCCAAGAAGCGGAGGCTTTCGGGGTTCCATTCGGAGAGAGCTTTTTCATACTGGGGTAGCAGCACGAAGGGGGCAGTGCCCTCTTCGTAAACGATGAAATTATCCACCCAGAGAGAGCCAGTGCCTTTCGAAGAAACTGCGAGTTGCGAAAGTTTTTCCGGTTCTGGTTGGTAGTCGAAAGAAGCGGTATATTTTTTCCAATCCTTGCTGACTTTCACATTTTGGCTTCCGAGGTGTCCGAGGGAAATGGTCACATCCTCGTTGTCGAGGCCATTTTGTTTCATCCAGATTTCCGCGATATATTTTTTGCCTGCGGAGAGTTTGGTCCAGCCTTGTTTATCTTGGGTGAAATGGTGCGAAAAGCCGGTCGCTTTGCCGCCGGGGAGAGTCATTTTCAGGCTTGCCGTGCTACCACCATCGGGGGCGGCAGTCGTGGTGTCGAGTTCCATTTTGGCATCCGCCATCGGGCTGAGGCCCATGAAGGTTTTTTGATTTTCCTGCACGCAGTCGGGCACGGTGGGGCGCACCATCGTCAAGAGGTAAATATCGCCTTCCGAGGAGGGTTCGGGGGATGGGGTTTCGAAGTAAATGCGTTCTTCCGAATCGCGTTCAGCCGTCCATTTTTTCACTTTGGTTTTGTGGAGGGTTTCGTAGTATTCGCCTTTTTTCCGGTAGATTTCGAGGTCGGCACCATCCCAGAAGGAAGTTGGGAAGGTTTGCCAGAAGCCGAGGCCGCCGAAACCTCCCGCATAGTTGTGTTCTAGGTAATCCGTGGTGCCTTGGCTTTTGGAACCGACCGTATTCATGTGGCGGAAGACAATGGGTTCAAAGGAGGTTTGGCGGTTCCAGAGATTCGTCATGCGGTTGCCCTTCCAGTGAGAGTAGGAGTCCAAGACGATGTTCACCCCAGTGCCGGGGGCGTTTTTCATTTTTACGGTATCGGTGATTTTGAAAGTATCGACTTTGGGGTCGTTGGTGATTTGCATTGCCCAGTCGCCGAGGTTTGCCCGTTCGTTTTCTGGGAGAGGTTTGATGGGGGAGGAGGAGGCTTCGGGGATTCCCGCGATTTTGCGGTCATCGTTTGTGAGGGATTCTGCGTTGACCGCAACGAACTCGATGGCTTTGTCAGCGAACTGCAATTTTCCGTCGATGAAGTAGGGGTAAAGCCCATCGCCTTGGCGGATTTTAGAAATGTCTAGGTCGAGGAGGTAGGTTTTTCCTTGTGCCAGAGTGTTCGAGTCCAAGAAACGAGAAACCCCTTCGGTTCCCTTGCCTTCCTCTTTTGCTTTGGCGGGGTTTGCGGTGGTTTGGGACGGTTGTTGTCCTGTTCTGCGGAAGTTGTATTTCAGGACTCCTTCGGTGAAGTTTTTGTCGGAGTCTTTGATTTTTCCTCGGATCAAGAACGACATTCGACCTTCGAACTGGTTGACAAAAATGGCGGGGATTTCCGTTTTTCCCGTTTTGAGTTGGGAAACATTGATATCTTGTGCAGGAGACGGAAGAGAGGAGACTGCAAAAAGAAGAGCGGCAAAAGCCTTGACGGTTTGGGAGATTAAGCGGAATTTCACGCCCGGATTTGTAGCGGAAGATGCGGGTTCCCGCTACACCAAATAGGGAACCGATTTCTTGCAGATTGGAACTTTTGCGGATTTTTAGCGGGATTTGAGGTCCGAGAGAATCCAGTGCCAGAGCGAATCGACGGCGGCGGTCACTTTTTGTTTGATTGCGGGGAGATCGGTTTTTTCGAGAGAATTGCCGGGGGAGGGGAGTTCGGCACCGAAGAGGTAGTATTTGATTTTTGGTTCCGTTCCGGAAGGGCGGACGGCGACGCGGAAGCCGCCTTCGAGTTCCAGCATCATCATGGCTTCCTTCGGGATGGAATCGCCTTCGGAATCGGTGATGGATTCGGTCGCGAAGTTCGTGAATTTCGTCACGCGGCGACCGTCGATTTCCGTTGGTGGGCGGGAGGCGTAAGACTCGACGAGGGAAGCGATTTTTGCTGAACCGTCCGAACCTTCCATCGTGATGGATTCGCCGCGTTCCAAGTAAAACCCGTAGCGGAGGTAGATGTCATCGAGTAAATCGAGGACAGTTTTGCCTTGGGATTTTGCGAAAGCGGCAGCTTCGGCAAAGAGGACGACCGAGCTGTTTGCATCCTTGTCACGGACGAAGTCTGCGCCGCAGTAGCCGTAGCTTTCTTCGCCGCCGAAGACAAAAAAGGTAGAGTGCGCGAGCATCCGGTCGCGGCTTTCTTGCGGGGGGAGGGAGAAATAATTTTCGCGGAGTTCGGGGGGGAGAGCCTGCTCGTATTTCTTGAGTTTTTCGCCGATGTATTTGAAGCCCGTGAGCGTTTCCACGCAGCGGATTCCGAAGTCGTCGGCGATCGCTTTTTGCAAATCGGTGGTGACAAAAGTTTTGACGAGCGTGGCGTTGCGTTTGTTTTTTTCGTTGATAACTCCTTGGGCGAAAAGGCGATCCGTCCGGTGCCAGGCGATCAGAGAGCCGATCTGGTTGCCTGTGAGCAATTCCATTTCGCCCGAAGCGTTGCGGGCGGCGACCCCCATGCGGTCGGCGTCGGGATCCGTCGCGAGAA
The DNA here is from genome assembly GCA_020720945.1 of Chthoniobacter flavus. Lineage (GTDB taxonomy): Bacteria > Verrucomicrobiota > Verrucomicrobiia > Chthoniobacterales > DYNR01 > DYNR01. The sequence continues at coordinate 6,712 of DYNR01000106.1, forward strand.
CGATGTCGGCACCTTCTTCGAGTGCTTGGGCGATGGCGAGATCGAGTGTTGCTTTTACTTCTGGGTTCGGTGAAGCGACGGTAGGGAACCCGCCGTCCGGCACGCACTGGGAGGCGACCATCGAGCAAGAGAAGCCCAGGCGTTTCATGAGAGGTTCCACGATGGTTGCGCCCACTCCGTGGAGAGGAGAAAAAACAAACTTCAAATCTTTGGCAGACGCGACGGTGGCGGGTTCGAGGACGAGGGTTTCTAGGCGGCGGAGATATTCTTCATCGATTTCATCGCCGAGGAGGTGGATTTTTCCCTGGTCTTCTTTCAGGAGCGGGTGGTGCGATTCTCCGTGGACGGTGCGGACGCGAGAAATGATGCCAGATGCTTGTGGTTCAACGATTTGCCCACCGTCTTCGAAATAGACTTTGTAGCCGTTGTAGGCTGGCGGGTTGTGGCTTGCGGTGATGTTGATTCCCGCGTTGGCACCCGTCATCCGGATCGCGAACGAGAGTTCCGGAGTCGAGCGGAACGAGCGGAACAAGAAAGCGTCGCAACCGAGTTCCGCCAAGATGCGGGCGGTGAATTCCGCGAAAGCGCGAGAAAAAAAACGGGTATCGCAGCAGACGCAAACTTTCGGTTTTCCCGTGCGTTTTTGCTGCAAGAAGTAGTCCCAGACATAAGCCGCCAAGCCACGGGTCGCACGGCTGATGTTGTAAAAATTCATCGCGTTGGTCCCGACGCAAGGGAACTCTGGGCAAGCGGCGTTTTTCGATGCGCCGCGTTCGGCGTCCGTAACGATTCGACCGATGGTTCTTCCCCGCAGTCCGCCCGTCCCGAAAGCCAGCGAGCGGAAGAAGCGGTCATTGAGTTCCGTCCATTCCCCTTTTTCCGCCAGTTCTCTCACCACGGTTCCGTAGAGCATCGTATCGGCACCTTCGAGGAGGGTTTCGATGTTTGCTTTGCTTGCTGGCAAGAGTTGCCCGGAGGCGACGGCGGAGTTTAGGAGTTCGGTTAGCATGGGGTTGGGAGCGGTTGGTGCGGAGGAAATGAGGGAGGAAGCCTCCCGCTTTTTTTATGGAAAGCGAGGAGGCTCCGTGGGCGGTTTTATACCTGAATCAGTGAGATAACTGCTGTGAATCTCTGCAATCAATTGGGCTGCAAAGG
>DYNR01000107.1 GCA_020720945.1 Chthoniobacter flavus
CAAAAAGAGCAATTCAAGGAAAACCATCCCGAATTTCAAAATCTCAACCCCGAGATGAAGAAAAAATTCGAGAACATGACACCGGAACAAAAGCAAGAATTTCTCCGAAAAGAAAAAGAAAGCCGCAAGAAACAATCTCGCGGACCTGCCTCTGCCAAAGGGAAAGACCGTTGATTGGCTGGTGGCTTGCCGGTTTTTTTATTCCCCTCTCCTGCATCTCACCCATCTCGTTCCTTTTGAACGAGATAGGACGGAGAAAAACCGAGATTCTTAAAACTTCCTCTCGAGTTCTTGCCAGCCGATTTGGAGCAAAGTAGGGCTTCCTGCCGGGCTTGTGTAGGGCATTTCGCAAGCGAAGAGGTTTGCGAGCAACTGCGGGGCATCCTCGGGCGGGACGCTCGCCGTGCGTGCCCTCAAAACACTGAGCGAAAGAGCAAACTGATCGTGCAAAAAACGCCGTGCCGAGCTTTTCATCCCATGGCGGGTTTCATCTACTAACCGCAGCAACAACTCTTCGGGAGACCACCCTTCAGTGCCAGCGGGAACCGCGTCAATTTTTACAACATCCGCTCCAAACGGTTCTACGGAAAAGCCAAATTCGAGCAACGCTTTCGTGTTTTCTGCCACCCATGCGGTATCTTTTGGCGCAAGTTTTAGCGTCAAAGGAACCAGAAGCCTTTGGGCGGGATGGGGGTCGTTTTGTTTGTTTCGGAAATACGCATCGTAGTAAATTCTTTCGGTCGCATTGCGGATGTGCATGAGCACCAACCCTTCTTCCGACTCCCAAAGAAAATACCGTTTTCCCAAAACTCCCCGAAAAGAAAAATCCGGTGCCACGCCGCGCCCTTTGTTCCGCTCTTGAGAAAACTCGGGAAACTCTTGGTGCTCCGGAACTGCCTCTGGCTTGCAAACCTGTGTCTCCGCCGTTTCTTTTTCTTCTGGAGAAAATTTCTCTGGCTCCGCCGCCTCGCTTTTATCTCCTGCCTGGCTTTTTTCCCCCGTCTCGCCGTCTAGGTTTTCCGTTTTCGTATTTATTTCAACGGAAACAAGTTGCGTATTTTCTTTTGGCGGAAAACCGCTTTTTTTCAAGGGGTGGACGAGCGTTATCAACGCCGTGTCGCTCTCGTGGTTTTGTGTGGGAATCTCCGCCGCCCCACGCTCTCCTGCCGCATCGGGATGCGGCACCCCGAGTCTCACAAAAGCTTCTACCGCCACGCTCACTTCGTCGGGACGACGGAAGCGGACTTCGCGTTTTGCCGGATGCACATTGCAATCGAACTGGTCGGGAGACATTTCCAAAAACAAAATCCCTGCCGCCTGCCGCCCGTCCCCACCCCCCGCCCGCAACCCCCGCAAAATGGCTGCATCACGGACTGGACGACGGTTCAAATAAAAAAACTGCCCCGATCTGTCCGCGCGAAAAAATGCGGGTTTAGCAAGCAACCCCGCCACTTGAATCCCCCCGTGACAAACGGTTCCCGGATCGTAAAGATTCTCTGCCCACTCCTGCCCCAACAAATCTCGCACGCGGACCGGCAAGCCTTCCGCCGCCCCGAGGCGATGCAACATTTTCCCGTCTTTGGTGTAAGTGAAAGCGACTTCGGGATGGGCGAGTGCCAGCGTTTGAAATGTTTGCAAAAGATGGGCGGACTCGGTGATTTCCGAACGCAAAAATTTTTTCCTGGCAGGCAAATTAAAGAACAGGGTCTGCACTTCGATTAGCGTCCCAGGCGCATCCCCGCTTTCCCGGACATCGTGCAACCTGCCGCCTTCGATCAAAATTTCAGTCCCGGCTTGCCCGTCCCGCATCCGCGTCACCATGCGAAACCTCGAAACGCTTGCGATGCTCGGAACCGCCTCCCCGCGAAACCCAAAAGTTTCGATGCGGTCCAAATCCTCCCCCGTCCGAATCTTGCTGGTCGCATGCCGTTCCAGCGATAAAAGCGCGTCCTCCCGATCCATCCCGCACCCGTCATCCCTCACGCGGATCACCCCGCTGCCTCCCCTGGATACCTCGATTTCAACCCGCGACGCCCCCGCATCCAAGCTGTTTTCCACCAACTCTTTCAAGACGGAGGCCGGCCTGTCCACGACTTCGCCAGCAGCGACTTGGCTGGCAACGAGTTCCGTCAAAAGCCTAACCTTGCCCATACCTCAAAAAATGCGAAACCTCAAACTGGGCGCACCCCTTTGGTTTCCCCGAAAGACACCCTCCCGAAAAACTCTGTTGCTCGCCCGAGAAAAACTTCATCCCGCAACTGCTAACATCTTGCCCTTGGACTTTTCAACGATTTTCGTGTAAGGTGTGCCGAGAAAAAGCATGACACCCAAAAGAAGAACCACGAGCCGTCCCCGGCAGATAGAACAGGAGCCATCGCAACTGACCAGTCTTTTGACATGGACTATCGGCATCCTCCTTCTGATTTCTACCGCCGTCGTTTCTTGGATCGGCAGCTTTTACATTTTCGGACACCCCGAAGAACCGTTCAGCTACAAAGTCCTTGCCCTTCTCAAAAAGGTGGAACCCCCCAAACGCTTTGAAGCTCTATCGGCTCCCCGCGGCGACTTCCTCGCCCCCGACGCTCTCTACAAACGATACTCCGAACTCAACCCCCGCCAGCTCGACGAACTCAATTCTATCTTGATACGCAACTACTTACGAAACTACCAGCAAACCAAGGAGCCCGTCCCTTACGCCGTCGGCCAATACACGATCCTCGACACCTTCGCCCTCAGCCCCGACGATTATTTCCCTTCGGGCGTCGTCGCCGTCGCAAGGGCAAACCAGGACCCTCGCGTGATCCTCGAACAAATTTTCCCCGCCCATCTTTCCAATGTCACGAACTTGGAAAGGATGCTCCAGACGGGACTCGAAATCAACTTGCAGAAAAAACTGGATTTCTCCGCCATCGTCCATGTCCAAAAACTTCGGGACGGGAGAATCAAACTTCTCGCCCTCCCCCTGATCTACGGCTCTTACGCATCGACGCAAGGCCCCGGCACTTTTTCTCTGGAGCCTCCCGCTTCACTCAATGTCGCAGCAGGCCTGCCTGTCGTCCTCACCCCCCGCCTCGATGCCGCAACCGAAAAATATGCGACCTATCGCCGCAAAGCCGGACTCCCCGCCGAAGGCAACACAAAAGTCGCCCAAGCCCCAACAACCAACCAGTTGTTGCGGGTGCAACGCCCCGAAGCCGTGGACGGCGAAACTCCTCCCGTCCCCTCCCCAACCCCGTCCCCTGTCCCGCCAAAAGCGGTCGCGGCAGCCACACCAAACAAAACGCAAGTGCTTCCGGCGTTGCCCGCCCTGCCTGTCCTAGAAGAACCTCCGGTCGCACCGGCCGTCCCCGCAGCTTCCCCCGACCTAGTCGCCGCCGTTTCCCCTTCTCCCCAATCCACCCCGACGCCGAAACCCTCGGCAACCGCAGCACCTTCCCCTTCGCCCAGCGCGACCCCCGACGCTATCGCTAATGTCAAAGACCGGAAATGGCAGGTTTACGAGCCAGGAAAAATGCCCCGCGGCCGTTTGCGCCCCGCCGGAGAAATGCAGCAACTCGCTTCAGAAGGCCTTGCGGGAGAACGGGTTTACTTGCAAGGGAATTTTGTTGTTACCGCCGCCAGCCAAGAGCGCGCCGTCTTGCGCCCCCAATCCAAAAACCCCTTCGGCGACGATGGTTCGAAAGTCCGAATCATCGTGGATTTTCCTGCCGGCGCCCCCGTCCCCGCAAAAAACGAACGCATCTCCCGCGACTCGTCCCGCCCTTTTTTGATCACAAACATCACCCGTGGGAACGACGGGGTGGTCAATGTGACTGTCCGCGAAATCACCAAGCCCTAACCGGCAAAACACCGAACCCTGGAACCGATCCGATGATACAAGAAACCGTAGCCGAATGCCTGTTGGAAGCGGGAGCGACCCTCGGGGAAGGTGCTTGCTGGGACGCAGAAAAAAACCTTCTTTACTGGGTCGATATCCTCTCTTGCGAAGTGCATATCCTCGACCCGTCAACGGGCGAAGACCGCGTCTGGCCCACCCCTTGCCATGTAACTTTCGTCCACCCGACCACCAAAGGAGACCTGATTCTCGGAACAAAAAACGGCATCGCCCGCATCTGCCCGACCTCCGGCGCGTTCACTCCCCTCATCGACCCGGAAGCCGATCTCCCCGGCAACCGCTTCAACGACGGAAAACCCGACCCGGCAGGCCGCCTCTTCGCCGGCTCAATCCCTTACGACGGGCAACCGGGACAAGCAAACCTCTGGCGCATCGAACCCGATTTGTCTTTTTCAAAAATCCTCGGCTCCGTCGGAAACTCAAACGGGCTTTGCTGGTCGCCCAACCAAAAAGTCCTCTACTACATCGACACGAAATTGCGGCGCGTAGATGCCTTCGACTACTGCCGCGATTCCGGCGACCTCTCAAACCGCCGAACCGTCGTGACCGTCGATCCCTCTTTGGGCGCGCCGGACGGCATGACCATCGATTCTGACGGTTGCCTGTGGACAGCACTTTGGGGCGGCGGTGCCGTTGCGCGTTGGAACCCGAAAAACGGGCAACTGCTCGAAAAAATTACCGCCCCTTGCCCGTTCGTCACTTGCCCCACTTTCGGTGGCTCCGACTTGAGCGTCCTTTTCTTCACTACCGCAAAAAAGGGGAACGACCGCATGGAAGCGGACCCGTCGCCCGCTTCGGGCAACCTGTTCGCCGCCGCAACCAATGTCTGCGGACTCCCCAACTTTCGTTTTGCCGGGTAGCCTCGTCTCCAGTCCAAAAAGTATGTTCAACCCTTTCGCCGATTTCCTTTCCGATACCCGCTACCGCAACGAGCGCATTTTGTTGCTGGCAGGCATCCCCGTCGCCATCCTGTTGCTCGCGGGTCTCGGATGGTTGCTCATCACCCAAAAAGAAACAACCTCGCGCCAAAAACCGCTCCTCACCGCCGACCAAATCCCCGACTCCCCAAAACCAAAAAACGAGACGCCCCTCTTGGACTCCGCGGCTGCCGCCATCGGACAAAACCGCTTTTCCGAAGCGCAAACACTTCTAGAACAAGCTCTTGCCGATTCTTCCACGCGCGCGAAAGCCGCGTTTCTCCTCGGGACGATCGACTTGCAAAACGGCGATTTCCCGGCGGCTTTATCCCGTTTTTCCCAAGCCGCCGAATGGGAGCCTTCCTCCCAAAATTACTTCTCTCTTTCGGAAGCCCACCGCCATTTGGGCGACCTCCCGGCAGCCATCACCGCCATCAATTCCGCCCGCTCCCTCGAACCCTCTTCCGCCTTCCTCTCGAATGCCCGCTACCTCTACCTCATCGAAAACGGAAACTCCGAACAAGTGGAAGCCGACATCCGCCTGAAAGACGAATTGGGGCTTGTCGGCACTTTGCCTTCTTGGATCCTGGCCCGCGCCGCCCTCGACCTGCAAAACGGAAACTTCGACCGCGCCGCCGCCCTTCTCTCCCGCGCAAAAACCATGCTCTCTAAACCGGATTTTTTTACTCTGGTTCTTTTGCCTCCCATCGTTGACTACAGCTACGACCTGCGCATTTTGCCGTTTTGTATGTCTTCAGAACTGATGGAAACAACTCCCGCAAATCCCTGATTTTCCCGTGCTTCCTAAAACTTTTTTCCGATGAACCCCCTCGACGCCCTAGAAAAATACTTCGGCTTCCGCGAGTTCCGCGAAGGGCAACAAGAAATCATCGAAGCCATCCTCGAAGGCAATGATGCCCTGGTCATCATGCCGACCGGCGGCGGAAAATCGCTCTGCTACCAACTCCCCGCGCTAGTTCGTCCGGGAACGGCGATCATCGTTTCCCCCCTCATCGCCCTGATGAAAGACCAGGTGGACGCGCTTTGCGCCAAAGGGATCGACGCGGGATTTATCAACAGTTCCCTTTCCCTCGCCGAACAACGGCAACGCATCCACGACATGGAAACGGGAAAACTCAAACTCGTCTATGTCGCCCCCGAGCGTTTCCGCAACCGCGCATTTCTCGAACGCCTCGCCAACATCCAAATCTCCCTGTTCGCCGTGGATGAAGCCCACTGTATCTCCCAGTGGGGCCACGACTTCCGCCCCGATTACTACCGCATCGGCCAAGTCTTGGACCAGTTGTCTCGCCCGCAAGTCCTGGCTTTGACCGCGACGGCGACGCCCGCCGTCCGAGAAGACATCCTCCGATCTCTAAACCTCTCCGAAGCAAAGACTTTCGTCGCCGGTTTCGCCCGCCCCAACCTTTCCCTCCGCGTCGTCCAAGTCCAAAACGACGCGGAAAAGTTCGACCGCCTACAACGCCTCGTCGCCGAAAAAAAAACGGGCATCATCTACTGCGCCACCCGAAAAAAAGTCGAAGCCGTCGCGGTGGAACTCGCGGAATGGGGCGTCCCCCATGTCGCATACCACGGAGGAATGGACGAAAATACCCGCTCTTCCGCCCAAGAAAAGTTTATCGCCAAACAGGCGGATGTCGCGGTCGCCACCAACGCCTTCGGCATGGGAATCGACAGGGACGACCTCCGCTTCGTCGCGCATTTCGAAATTCCGGGGAGCATCGAAGCCTATTACCAAGAAGTCGGAAGGGCGGGCCGAGACGGTCACCCCTCCTCCTGCGAAATGCTTTTCCTCCACCCCGATGTCCGCGTGCAGGAGTTTTTTATCGAAGGCAGCAACCCCGGATTCGAGGTCATCGCAGGCCTCTGGGGAGTCCTCCGCTCCCGCGCCAACGAAAAAAAAGAAGTCGAGCTGACCATCAGCGACCTGGCATCTCTTGTCCCGAATTGCAAAAACGATATGGCCGTTTCCAGCGCCCTTTCCGTCCTTTCGAAAAACGGCTACTTGGAGCGCTACGACATTCCCGGCAAGCACTTGCGCGGCACAAGGTTGCTAAAACCAGAAACCGCGCCAGCAGCCCTTTCGATCGACCGCGAAGCCCTCGATGAAAAAGAGCGCATCGACCGCGACCGCCTGCGGCAAATGATCGATTTCGCCTACAGCCAAGAGTGCCGCCAAAAGTTCATCCTCGGCGCACTCGGGGAACACGCCTCCGCCCCCTGCGGAAAATGCGACCGCTGCCTGTCCCGTTCCGACAAAAAAATCAGGCCTCCAGAAGGCGAGGAACCCCTTGTCGTCCAAAAACTTTTAAGCTGCGTAGCCCGTATGTCGTGGCGCACACCGGACGGTTGGCAGGGACGCTTCGGGAAACAGCGGATCATCCAAGTCCTGCAAGGTGCGGAGGCAAAACCCATCAAAGACCTCAGGCTCGACCAGCTTTCGACCTTCGGGATCCTTTCGCACTTGGATGCCGCTTACCTGCGCGACTTGCTCTCGGAAGCGGTGTCTTCGGGTTTGCTGGAAGTGGGCACCGGGCAATATCCCGTTTTGTCTTTGACCCGCCTCGGGGAAAGCGTCATGCGCGGAAGCAGAGATTACCGGATGGCTTGGCCGATCCCTGGCGGCGCACCCGAATTGCCTCCACCCTCCCCAAAACGAAAAACAGCAACCGCAAAAGATGGCACCGCAAAAGATGTCCCCCCCGGCGACCGCGAGCTGTTCGAAAAACTGCGGGAGCAACGGGCATCCATCGCCAAGGCGAAAGGGAAACCCGCCTACCTCATCGCCCAAGATGCCGCATTGCGAGAACTGGCATCCCGCCGCCCCTCTTCCGCAAAAGCCGCCCTGGCCGTCCAAACCCTCAAAGCAAAAAACCTCCGCCCCCACCTCCCGGCTTTCATCCAGACCATCCGCGACCACCACTCCCTCTAAAAAACCGGGACAAAACAACACAACCATCACATTATCCTGAATCCGTGAGATAAATGCAAAGAAGCTCTGTAAGGCATTGGA
>DYNR01000384.1 GCA_020720945.1 Chthoniobacter flavus
CCTAGGCTTTCGCGGAATTCCGCGATCCGCCGCATCGCAATTTTTATTTGCTCCAAACCCGTTGCAAAACAGCACCGTGCAAAACCTTCCCCGCCTAGTCCAAACGCCGTCCCTGGCACCACCGCCACCTTTTTTTCTTCCAAAAGACGCAAACAGAACTCCTTGCTGCTCAACCCGCTAGAACGAATATCGGGGAAAATATAAAAAGACCCTTTCGGCTTGCGGCAGGGAAAACCCATCTCGTTCAACGCAGCCGCGATGTAGTTCCTGCGCATCTCGTATTCTTGCCTCATCTTCACGACAGACGCCTCGCCGTTTTCCAGCGCTTCGATCGCGGCATCCTGCGCCATGATCGAGGCGCACAGGATGGAATACTGGTGGATTTTCATCATCGCTTCGATGAGCACCGTCGGCGCACAGGCGAACCCGATGCGCCACCCCGTCATCGCAAACGCCTTGGAAAAACCGTGGAGAAACACCGTGCGCTCCCGCATCCCTTCGCACGCCGCGATGGAAAAATGCGGCGCGCCCTCGTAAGTCAACTCACTGTAAATCTCATCGGAAAGCACTACCAAATTGTGTCTCGCGCAAAGCTCCGCGATTTTTTCCAACTCCTCTTTCGCCATCGTCGCCCCCGTCGGGTTCGTCGGAAAATTCAAAAACAGCACTTTGGACTTTGGCGTGATGGCTTTTTCTATATCTTCCGCACGGAGGGAAAAAGCGTCTTCGCTCCGGGTTTGCACGGCGACGGGAACCCCGCGCGCCAAAAGGATGCTCGGGCTGTAAGAAACATAGCAAGGTTCGTGGTAAATGACTTCATCGCCGGGATTTAGCAAAGCTCGCAACGCTAAATCGATCGCCTCGGAAACGCCAACAGAAACCAAAACTTCGCTCTCCGGCGAATACTCCACCGCAAAGTGCTTGGCGACATACTTGCTGATCGAACGGCGGAGCTGCGGCAAACCCAAGTTGCTCGTGTAGCTTGTGCGCCCTTTTTCTAGCGCATAGATGGCAGCCTCGCGGATGTGCCACGGCGTCGTGAAATCGGGTTCGCCGATGCCCAACGAAATAACATCGCCCATCTTTTGGACGACCTCAAAAAAATCTCGGATGCCGGAGCGAGGGATTTGCTCGACATGGGAAGCGATGCGGATGCTTGGGATGCTCACGGGACAGATTCCTTTTTGTTTGCTGCGTGTGGAAGTCGGAAAAAACAGTGCTTACGGCGAAACCGCCAAACGCTCGGGCTTCGGGTCAAGCGCGTGAAAAAGACCGTTCTCTTTGTAGGTCTTCAGGCGGAAACTCGTGGCGGTCGATTGCACCGCTTCGATCGTGCTCAACTTTTCTGCCACAAACCCCGCCACCTGCTGCAGCGTTTCCCCTTGGATCAAAACCATCAGGTCGCACCCGCCGCTCACCAGATAGCAGCTAATCACCTCAGGGAAACTCGCGATCCTCGCCGCCACCCGGTCAAACCCCCCGTCCCGCTCCGGCGTGACTTTCACTTCGATCACCGCCGTCACCGTGTTCGGGTTCCATTTCTCCTGGTTCACCACCGTCGTGTAACCGATGATAACTCCCTCGGATTCAAGGTGTTTTATTTTCTTTTCCACTTCTTGTTCCGTCGATGCGAGCAAGAGCGCCATCTCGTGGCGCGGCAGAAGTGGATTTTTTTGAAGCAGTTGCAAAAGGGCGTCCATAAATCGGTTGTGAAAAAGAGCCATCATAGCGGACAAAAAAAACTTGGCAAGCCTCGGAATCCCTTGTAGTTCTGGAGGCTATGGCTGAAAAAACCTCGAAAAAAAAAGCTGTTGTTTCCCCGAAATCCACCCCCGCTAAAAAAAGCGCACCTAAAGAAACTGCGCCCAAAACTGCGGAAAAAAAAGCACCGAAACCCGCCGCCAAACCTACCGCTAAACCGGCACCGAAATCGGCTCCTAAACCAGCATCCAAGCCCGCACAAAAAACCAAGCAGGCCTCCAAGCCTGCGGCTAAGCCCGTTGCCCCGCCCCTCGATGTCACCAAGATGGCAAACGCGACTTTGAAATTGTTGGATCAGGCTGCGGAAGTCCTTCGCAAAACGGTTACGA
>DYNR01000385.1 GCA_020720945.1 Chthoniobacter flavus
GGTTTTGTGGTGGTTGCGTTTTTTTCGTCCATGCGATGAGGCGGGGTGGAGGTGGCTAGGAGGCCGGAAAGTGTTTGGCGGGCAAGCGGTTGCATCTCGCGCATCTCTCCGGAAAGCCCGGCGGGGGGGCGGGTGTTAAGGGTTGGGAGGTTTGCACAAAAGGGAGAAGAAATCTTGACGCTTTCCCTCCGTTGGAATTAACTCGGAGTTCAACTAACAACCAAAAAATAAAAGCCTGTGGACCTAAAAGAAATTCGTAGCTTAGTCGATCTGATGAAGAAGAACGGGATAGCCGTATTCAAATTGGAGAGAGAAAACTTCAAAATCACGCTCAAAACGAATGAGGCGGGGCAACCTGTGATGCATCATTCTTACCAGGAGGCACCGGTGCCCGTCCACCATGCGATTCCGGCGGCGACGCCAAAGCTTCCTGTTTCTTCCGATGAGTTTTCTGATTTGGAGGAAATCGTTTCGCCGATGGTCGGGACATTTTATGCTTCCCCGTCGCCCGATTCGCCCGCGTTCGTCGAGGTCGGGAAAAAAGTCACTCCGGACACGGTCGTCTGCATCATCGAAGCGATGAAAGTCATGAACGAGGTCAAGGCGGAGAAGGCGGGGACGATCGCCGAGATTTGCGGGGAAAACGGGAAGCCCGTGCAGTTTGGGCAGCCCCTGTTCCGCCTGAAGTAATTTTTTCCGAAAAGCTATGTTCGGAAAAATTCTAATCGCGAATCGCGGGGAGATTGCGCTCCGCATCATACGGGCTTGCAAGGAGTTAGGGGTGCGGACGGTCGCCGTTTACTCCGAGCCAGACATCGATTCCCTCCATGTCCAACTCGCCGATGAGGCGATTTGCATCGGTGCTGCCGCCAGTTCCGAGAGCTATTTGAAGATCGACCGGATCATCAGTGCGGCGGAAATTTCCGATGCGGAAGCGATCCATCCGGGGTATGGTTTTTTGGCGGAAAACGCGCATTTCGCAAAAGTTTGCGAGAGCTGCAACATCAAGTTTATTGGGCCACGCCCCGAAGCCATCGAGTTGATGGGGGATAAAAATAGGGCGAGGGATACGGCGAGGAAGGCGGGGGTCCCGGTTTCTCCCGGCAGCGACGGGACGGTGGACAGCGAAGAAGAGGTGCGGAAAATCGCGAACCAGATCGGGTATCCGGTGATCGTCAAGGCGGTTGCGGGAGGCGGGGGGCGAGGGATGCGGATTGCGCACGACGAGGCGTCGCTGGTGCAGGGGTATCAGGCCGCCCGTTACGAGGCGGAAAAAGCCTTTGGCAACGGTGCGGTGTATGTCGAGAAATTCATCGTGAACCCGCATCACATCGAGTTTCAGATTTTCGGTGACGAGCACGGGCGGGTGGTGCATCTCGGCGAACGCGATTGTTCCATCCAGAGGCGGAACCAGAAGATCATCGAGGAGTGCCCGTCGCCGTTGATGTCGCCGGAGTTGCGCGCCGTCATGGGCGAAGCTTCCATCCGTTTGGCCGAGTCGGTCGGGTATAGCAATGCCGGGACTATCGAGTATCTGGTGGACGATGACGGCAATTTTTATTTCATGGAGATGAACACGCGCATCCAGGTAGAGCATCCGATCACCGAAGAGGTTTACGGGTGCGACTTGGTCAAGCAGCAGATACAAGTTGCTGCCGGGGAACATCTTTCATCGTATGTGGTCAATGCGACACCGCGGCATCACGCGATGGAGTGCAGGATTAATGCGGAAGATCCCGATTACGGGTTCCGTCCGGCACCTGGGAGCATCGACCTTTATTATGCGCCGGGAGGCAGGGGGGTGAGGATCGATTCGCACGCGTATGCGGGCTACCCGATTCCGCCGAACTACGATTCCATGGTCGCGAAGGTGATTGCCACGGCAGCTTCCCGCACGGCGTGCATCCGCAGGATGTCTAGGGCGTTGGGGGAATACATGATTACGGGAGTGAAAACGACGATTCCTTTTCAGCAGGCGATCATGCAAGACCCCGATTTCATTGCCGGGAAATACAGCACGGGCTTCGTGGAAAAGTTTTTGTCTTCCGGGAAGTATCCCGCCAAAGGGTGAGGATTCGGCTGTTACCT
>DYNR01000108.1:0-2789 GCA_020720945.1 Chthoniobacter flavus
ATTGTTGCGAACATTGTTTTCCCAATTCCGGTTTTTGGCATTGTTGATGGTATTGTTGTTAAACTGCCGGTTGGAAACATTGATGTCGTTGCCCCAGCGGTTATAGACATTCTGCCGGTTCACATTGATGTTATTCCAGTTGCGGTTGATGTTGACATTGGCGGCACCCCACCCGCCGTGCCACGGCCCCCACCAAGGGGAACACCCCCATCCGTGATCCACCGCCAAACCAAATGCAAACCCCGTCGCCAACCCGCAAGCAAACCCTGCACCAAAACCAAAGGTCAGCGGCGGCCCGATCCATACCCCTCCCCCGATAAACGGCGGATAGGAAAACCCTGTCCCAAAAACAACAACGCCGGACGGCGCTAAATAGCTCCCGAAATACGCCGGCGTGTATCCGAAGGTAACATAGTCTGGCGTCGAACCATACACATACACATTGCTCGCATAATAAACGGGCGAACTCGGCGGCATGGAATAAATCGCCGGAGGCACGCTCTCCGCAACTGTCCACGGGCCATCGGGAGTGGGCGATACAAACCACACTCCGTTTTCTACGGCATAGTATTTGTCGGGGGAAATTTGAATTACGGGGGTTGCCGTGTTTTTCGCATAAGCCATCGAAGTGTTTTCAATCGGGGCAAACTGCGCCTTCCCTCCCGCGTAATTGACGCTCGTCGTCGCCTGCCGAGAAATTTGCGCGGTCTGCGGAATCGTGGCGGAAATCCCCGCTTCCTTCGATTGCGTCGTCCCGGATACCGATGCGAGCACCTTGCCCGCAGGATGCGTCTCCGGAATTTTTGCAAACCCCGCAGGCAACTGGTCGGCGGGAACAAACTCCCAGCTACCAGTCAAGCTCGCCGCACGAAACCACCGCCCCGAAATAACCACGAAATACTGCTGCGTCGCCTCGTCAACAAAAATGGAACTCGCCGAATTGGTCACATACAAAAGCTGCGTGCTGGGCACTGGCGCAAACTGCGGAGCCCCTTGCGTCGTAATCAGTTCCGCGGGTTGCGTGCTGACATAAACCGCGGGCATCGGGCTCCCCGAAGAACCTGCCGGCGGATCGAAAAGCTGCAAATTCTTTTCGCTGGCAACCGACGCTAAAACCGAAGCGAGAGACTGGGGTGGATTTGCCGCCACCGACCACGGCCCGCCTAACGCTCCTGCCGTCGCCCACTGCCCGTTGATTCTCAGGTAGTAAGCCGCATTCTTCTTGTCCATCAACAAAAGCGAAGTCGTGTTGATGACCCGCAATAACTTGCTCCCTGGAACCTCGCGCAACGCGGGCTCTCCATCGACCAACACCAAAACTGCTGTCCCTTGGGAATAATAAATCACAGGCGGCGTATTGGCGACGGGCACCGTTTTGGACGGCCCGCTTTCGGAAGTCGTGACCGCCAAGTTGGCTTGGATCGCGGAAAGGGAAAGGCTCGCCCCCCACTGCGTCGCCTGCGCAGCAACCGTTGCGGCATACGCAGAAGCCTGCGAAGGAGCCCCCGGAAACACGGCCTTGGTCACGCTCGCCTGCTGCAATGCAACCGTCCCAGAAGGCTTGTCAACAAGGGCGGGCGCGGAGATTTCAACCGTCCCAAAAGTCGGTGCCGCCGCTCCTTGCGGCGTGACGGAAACTGCCGCTTTTGCGGAAAATATGTTGCCTGCCCATCCCGTAACTTGCGGCTGATAAACGGTATAACTCGCTCCATCCGAACCTGTAAAACTCTGCGGCCAATCTCCCGCCCTAGCGGAAATTGCAAAAAATAAAAAAAACAAGGCCGGCATCGCCTTCTTTACAAATGGGAATCGTTGCATAGAGTTTGGTGGGTTGTTCGACACTCCACGATAGCCAATCCTCTTCCTTTTTCCACCCTTTTTTTCACCCAAAACACTCCTTTACTTCCATGCTCCTAGAATTCCTTGAGAGCCATCTCACTCCCTGCCCTCCGTGGAAATCCAAAAGAATGTTTTTGAAGGATTCTGCCGCTCTCCGCGCCCGCTACGGACGATGCAAAACGGCTTGGGCTTCGCACCTCGACCTCTGCAAATCGTTCCTCCTTTCTAACACCTTCCCCTGCAAAAAAATTTGCGTCCTCGGCAGCGGTTTCCTCCTCGACCTCCCCTGGCGCGAACTCTCCTCTCTCTGCGATGAACTCTGGCTGATCGACGCGGTCCACCCCCTGCCGATCCTCCTCCGCGCCAAACTCTTCCCGACGCTCCGCCCCGCCTACGCCGACCTCCTTTTTCCCCCCGGCATCTCCCCAAAAAAACCGATACCCACCTGCGCGGGACACCCCGTTTTTTTCTCGGAAAACGCCCTGAAAAAAACCATCGGAAAATGCGAGATCGTCATTTCTTGCAATGTCCTTTCCCAGCTCGAACCTTCCCCGCCTCTCCCCCTCTCCGAAATCACCCGCCAACACTCCCGCCTCCTGAACTCTCTAGGAAAAAAAATCCTCCTCCTGACCGATGTTTCAAGCCGGGAAACCACCCCCGCAGGCACTCTCGCTTCCGAAGAAACTCTCGTGGAAACTTCGCCCGCATCCCCCCTTCCCGCCCCGTCTGCTTCTTGGGATTGGCTCCTCGCTCCTCGCGGAGAAATGCTAGGCTCCTCCAAACGCAACACGGACACCCGCCGCGTCGAAGCGTTTTCCTGGGATTCCCCCGACGCGTAAGGGAATCAGGATTTGCAAATATCCCTCTCCGTCCAGCAATGTGGGCGGAGCATCTTGCTCCGGTTTCTTCTCAAATGTGGGCGGAGCATCTTGCTCCGGTTTCTTCTCAAA
>DYNR01000108.1:2889-7823 GCA_020720945.1 Chthoniobacter flavus
GCTCCGGTTTCTTCTCAAATGTGGGCGGAGCATCTTGCTCCGGTTTCTTCTCAAATGTGGGCGGAGCATCTTGCTCCGGTTTCTTCTCAAACGGTATAGCAACATTTTCCGCTTCCCTAAAATGATTCCTCGCAATTGGTTGCAGCACTCATGCAAGCGGGCAACCGCATCTCCCCGCTCCATGTCACGACAAGGTGGCACGCCGCACGCGTGAACCCCATGTAGAGCCTCTTCGTATTATCTCGTTTCAGCTCTTTCCTCTGCTCTTCCTTCCGCGTCCAATCCTCTTCTTCTTCCAGAATCGACGCGGCTCCAACCAAAAAAACAACCGGTGCTTCCAACCCCGTAGCCGCATCCAATCCACAAACCCGCACCCCCTTTTCCTCCCCCGCCTTTTTCGCATCCCGCGCCGGAACTTTCGTCCGAACAAAAAAATCGAGCACGGTTCCCGCCAAAACCTTCCCTGCTGCCAAAATCAAAACATCCCCCGCATCCCCGCCCCGAGAACAAAAACGGACGACTTCCCGCACCACGCATCGAATTTCATCCGCCGTCCCCGGAACGACGAACACATGCGGCTCCGCCCCGTTGGGCGCAGACTCGATCTCGTCTTCCCCCGGCAAATTGATCTCGTCCCCATCTTCCGCCGCCCCGATCCGCGAACGGTAAAACCTCGCGGCAAATTCTAAAATCTCTTTCGTGTTGCGGTAAGACTTCCGCAACCGCGTGGAACGCCCCCGCAAATCGAACCCGCACGCCGCCCACGATTGCCTCCTCTTGAGAAACCCTTGCGTCGGATCGGCCGCAAAAAAAATCTTCCCCTCTTTTCCCTTCAACGCTTTTTTGATAGCCCGAAACCAAACTGGCGCAAAAAATTGGGCTTCGTCGATGTAAATGAAATCGTATCGCTTCAACCCTATTTTCCCCGCTTCGATCCCTCGCCAAAACCGCAACGCCAAACCGCTCCAATCCTCTCCCCCCACCGCCGCCAACTCCTCCCGATAACCCCGATACGCCGAAAATACTTTTTTCCGCTCCTCCACGCCGAGCTTCACCCCGCGCCCAAATCGCTCTGCCACCAAATACTCGCCCTCTCGCCCCAACCCGGAATCCTGCATCCAATCGAACTCCTCGCTCAAAAACTCGACCTGCGACGGCTTCAGCTTCCCGTAAACAAGCCGCGCCCCTTTCCTCACCAACTCGTCCCGCTCGCCGTAACTCACCATTTTTGCCACCCACCCCCACCCTTCCATCTCTTCGAGCAACCACGAATAAAATGTCGCCCACCGGACATTCTGCGGATTGCCAATTTCTCCAAAACGGCTCTGCAACTCGTTCTTCAAAGCCTTGTTATGCGTGAGCACGAGCGACCTGCTGGCGGGTGCCAGACGGGCTTGCACACACGCGCGAAACAGGAGCACGAGCGATTTTCCGCTCCCTGCCACCCCCGTGACTAACGCCGCCTCGCCGTCCACTACCACCTCTTCGCCTTCTTCGGACAACTGCAACTTCCTCTTGGTCCAATCCTCTTGGTCGTAATCTAAAAAAAGCGGCTTTTCCTCCCCTTTCTCTTTCCCTCGAAAAAGCCTGCGCCGCGAGGAAGAAAAACTCCGGGGAACAACGCTTTCGGGAGTGAAATCCGACCGCAAAAAAGCGACGGCTTCTGCCCCGATCTCGCCCCCTGCCACCCTCCGCAACTCTCCACCAAACCCTTCTCCCCCCAACCGCTCTCTCCCCCAAAAATGGATTCCTCCAACGCTTTCTCTAGGGTAAAACGCCCGCACTTCCGCCTCTGCGATATTCGGAAAAACCACCGCCCCTCCCACATGGGAAATCTCTTTCCCCTCCTCTTCTCTCCCTTCTTTCCCGCGCGCAATCTCCAAAAATCGACGGATCCCCCCTGCCTCTTGGCTCCCCGGTTCTTCCTCTCTTTTTTGCCCGAACAAACTCTGCCCCGTCGCTTCTTCCCACCCCGCTTCGTGCATCTCGCTCACCGCCACCAAACACGCCCCGCTCCCTTCGACCACCACCAAAAAATCGGGCCCCTTCGCCGCCTCGCCAGCAAACGGCAAGGACACCCACACCACGATCTTCTCGTCGGAAAGCCCTTTGAAACTCCTGTAAACTTTCGCGAAACCTGGCGGGAACCTCCCTTGCAACGGATCTGGAAAAATCCGGCTCACCCGCCCTCCCCCTCCCTTCCTACAACCCTCTCGACGGACTCGAATAACGACAGAAAAACCTCTTTCGCTTCTCCGTCCAAACACTTCTCCGCATACTCCAACAAACTCTTGCTGACGACCAGATACAGCTTTGTTTTCGCCCTCGTCACCGCCACATTGAGCCTCTCGGACTGAAACAAAAACTTCTCGACTCTCCCCGCAAAATTCCAGTCGGAAACCGTAAAGGAAATCACGATCACTTCCCTCTCTTGCCCCTGCATCCTTTCGACCGTATCAACCAGCGGCCCGCGCCCTTCCCCCTTCCGCGCCAACCGCTTACGCAAATACCTCGCCTGCTTGCGAAACGGGACTACCACCCCGATTTCTTCGCTGGAGACCCCTGCCCGCCGCAACGATTCGACAATTTGAACCACCCTCCGGATCTCTTCTTCGGAATGGGTCGTGCTCCCTTCGTGCTCCTCGCAAAAACACACCACGGGCGGCTCCGGCGATGCTACCCCGCCTCTCTCGTCTTCCGATACCCGCAACCTCCGCCCCGCCACCGCTGGATGCGGCTCGAGCTTGGAACGATAAAACCGCTCGCTGGGCCAACGGCACAACGCATCGTTCAACCGGTGCGTCACCGTCAACATCGTGTCGGCCCCAAACGCTTGCAACCCTGCAAATACCGACACCCGTGCCGCATCTTCCTGCGAGACGGAAACGCACACGGGCGGCAACTGCCTGTGATCTCCTGCAAAAATATACCGCCTCCCCCCAAGCATCGCCATCACCGCAAGAGGAACCGTCATCTGGCTTGCTTCGTCCACCACCACCAAATCGAAATCTTCTCCTCTCAACCGCTTGCTCCGCAAGGAAAACGGCGTCGCCCCCACCGCAAATCCACCGTCTAAAAAACCCATCCCCGCATCTTTGAAATACTCGAACTGCTTGACCCGCAACGAATGATCCCGAAACGGTGCTATTTTCACAACCCTTTCTCCGTCACCTACTTCCCTCAAAACGGCTTCTAGCAAATTGTTGATCGCCGTATGGTTGGCCGCCGTCACCAAAACTCTTTCTCCTTTGCCGATGCTCTCCGCGACGATCCGCGACAAAACCTTCGTTTTCCCTGTCCCCGGCGGCCCGTGGATCAGCCAGTAAGAATCGGTCGCAAGGGCGGATGCCACCGCTTCGGCCTGCCGGTCGTGCATCCCGTTTTCCTTCTCTCTCCCAAACGCCGCATCGAACTCTTCGATCTCGATTTCTGGCTTCAGACCCCCTTCCAAAATCGGCAAAATCACATCGCGCCCGAGCGCCGTCCTGGCCAACTCCGCGATCGCATCCTGATACAAAAACTCCAAGTCGAGAAACGCTTCGTCGAACTGCAAACCTCCCGCCCCGACCGGCAACTTCACCCGGTGCGCCGATACCCCATGCGGGATCAACTCCAACCGGAAATCATCGCAAACCTCAAACACCCCTTCGCAAATCGCTTCCCTCGGATCCCCTAAACTCAACCGCACAAAATCGCCCTCCCGAAACCGCGAATCATTCCCCTTCACTTCAAAAACCAACCGCGCCGGCACCCCCACCAAACCGGTGAAAACCGCACCTGCAATGCACCGCCCTTCTTCCTCTTTCCGCTCGACGGGCAACGCCCACAACTTTTCGACCGCCTCCCTTTGAAGCCGAAACTCCTCCGCGACAAAAACGCGTAGCTCTTTCTGAAAATTCTCCAGATCGCCTCGTGCCCCGTCAAAAATCATGCTCCACGATGGACTGGACTCCGCTCTCCCGCACCCCAAAAAAAACGCTCAGTTCCCCTTCTCCCAATCCAGGCGCGGCGAATCTTTCCAAAGTGCCTCCAAATTGTAAAACAACCGCTTCTCGTGCTGGAAAACATGCGCGACCACATCGCCAAAATCTACCGCGACCCACTGCGCCGCAGGAAACCCGTCTTCGTTCCTCGGCGACCTCCCGCACTCCGTCCGCGATACCTCCCGCACGGCCGAGCCAATCGCCTTGAGCTGCGGCTCGGATGCCCCCGACCCAATCACAAAAAAATCCGTGAAGGACGAAATGCCCCGCAAATCAATCACCACAATATCTTCCGCCTTCTTGTCGGACATCGCCACCGCACACCGACGGGCAAATTCTTCAGCTTCCACGCTCTCCACGGACATATAATTTTTTTTCCTTTATCAGTTGATTCACTCTTTCGGGCACAAGGTAACGAATCGAACGACCTTGGGCAACCCGATTCCTGATTTCTGTCGAAGATATTTCTATCTTCCTGCCTACAAAGAACATCCCGTCCCTTCTCTCCACTTCCCCCCCCCGCGCAAACACCACAAAATCCACCCGCTCCCGCAATTCTCCGATTTCTCTCCAAGTGTGCAACTCGGGCAAATTATCCTCCCCCACAAAGAAAAAAAAATGCGCCCCAGGATTCTCGCTCTCCAGCTCCCGGACCGTGTCAATCGCATACGAAACCCCGCCTCGCTCCAGCTCTCTCCCGTCTAAAAAAAATCCCTCTTCCCCTTCGATCGCCGCCGCGAGCAACCCCATCCTTTCCTCCGCCCCCTCGGGCGGCCTCCCCGCCTTGTGCGGCGATACTCTCGCAGGCAAAAAAAGAACTTTTTCCAACGAAAACAACTCCATCGCCTCCCTCGCCAAAATCAGATGCCCGCAATGCACGGGATCAAAACTCCCCCCGAAAATCCCGATTCTCGACTGCTGTTTCATTTTCAAAATTTTGGTTTGATATCA
>DYNR01000386.1 GCA_020720945.1 Chthoniobacter flavus
CTTCCCCTTCCCCGCATCCTATACGGGAAATCTTTCGATGCGCTTTTTGAATCACCCTGTTATTCAAGCACTTGCAAATAGTCTTGCGGCTTATGCGAGGATTTAGATTTGGGGATGGGGGAGAGTGAAGGGATGCAAATTGCCAATCCAATCTGCGATGTCGCTTTCAAATATCTTTTGGATGACAACGGGGCAGCCAAGATTTTTTTTCGGCATTGATCGGAGAAAAAATCGAGGCACCGCTGGCGTGGATCGACCGGGGGTATTATGGGCAGAGGTTCAAATATGCTCGAGGTTGACCCCTGCTGTTTCAATCCTGTATGCCCAAGTGACCAACGCTCCCAGCAACGATGCGATCACCAGACAAAACAACAGCAGCGAAGTGCCAAACTCGTGTAGAAAAATCGGAAAAAGGAACGCGGTAAGAACTGCCCCGATCTTGGCAAACGACGCCGCAAAACCCGCTCCCATCCCGCGGATGTTCGTCGGAAACACTTCCCCCGCAATCAGATAAGTCATAGCATTCGGGCCTGCATTCGTCATGAAACTAAAAATCATGAAACCCGCAAACACCATCGCCAACTTCGTGTCTCCCGTGAAATGCGAGGAAAGCGCGGCGACCGCCAAACCGAACGCGCAGCCGATAAACCCCAGCACCTGCAACCAGATCCTCCCGATTTTATCCACAAAAAAGATGGCGGTAAAAATCCCCACAATCAGCAAAATGTCAATCAGTGCCGCCCCTTTTGCCGCCAGCATATCATCATAAATCACGGCGGATAAATTGTGGCGGCTCTTGCCTTCTCCCACGCCGATCGTTGCCGCCAAAATCGTAGGCGTAAAAATCCCGATCCCGTAAGTGCTCAAATCCTGCAAAAACCACGGGACGGAAGCCAGGATCGTCCCTCGCAAATGCTTTTTTTTGAATAGCTTATGAAATCCAGGCTTCTTGTCCGCCTTCGTCGCAGAATCTTCGTCGGCATGTTTTAGCACGACGCTTTTCGGGTATTGGGGAGCCCGCTGCAAAAGCGCCATCGTCGCGTTTTCCGCATCTCTCACGCGATCCCGCACCATCAGCCAATGGCCGCTTTGCGGGATAAAAAACCTGCCTAAAAAAACCGCGAGCGCCGGTAAAATCGCCAT
Organism: Chthoniobacter flavus; assembly: GCA_020720945.1. Lineage (GTDB taxonomy): Bacteria > Verrucomicrobiota > Verrucomicrobiia > Chthoniobacterales > DYNR01 > DYNR01. The sequence continues at coordinate 1,144 of DYNR01000386.1, forward strand.
CGCATACATCCAGCGCCAATCGCTCAAGGACTCGTTCCCCCGCAAGATGAAATACCCGGCAGCAGTCCCCGCCAGCGCACCCAGCGCCTGGAACCCAAAAGCACCGAGCACCAGCTTCCCCCGGAAATTGCTCGGGATGCTTTCCGAAATCACCAGATGCGCGGTCGGGTAATCGCACCCCAATGCCATCCCCATCCCAAACAAACAAAAAAGCAACACGGGAAAACTGTTGCTCACCGAAACGCCAACGAGGAAAAGAAGAAACAAACCCATCTCGGCAATGAACATCCCCCTCCTCCCGTAATGGTCGGACAACCCGCCCAAAAGAGTCGCTCCGATCAGAATCCCAAACAGCGGCGCCGCTCCCACCATTCCTTTTCCCATCGCATCCAAACCAAACTCCAGCACCATCAAAGGCAACGCCACCCCGGTCATGAAAACGACCATCCCTTCAAAAAATTTTCCCGCCGTCGCCAGCCACCAAATCCTCCACTGCATCACGGTAAGAGGGGTTGTCGCAACCGCGGTCCCATCGTTCCATTTGGGCGTTTCATCGATATACTGTTGCACGGTTTGTTTGCCGGAAAATTCTTTCATTGCACCTGCATCCAAACAAGAATGCCCTTTCCTCTTCAAGCGATTCCTTGCATCTTTTTCGTCACAGAGTTTTTCCCTTCCTGTAACGGTCGAACAAAATGCCGGACTCCGTTTTTCCAAACCCAATTTTCCGTAATCCGCTTGAACCAAGTCGCGAGCAGGAGTCAGTATTCAGCACCAGAACCTGCGCTGCGCTTTGGGTGTAGAAAAGGGAGTAACTTTGGGAAGTTAGTCGGGAGCAAGATGCTCCCACCACATTGCGTTCCTCTTGGGCCGAAAAGCTCCCTGATAGGGGTCGGGATGGCTTTCGCCACCCCGCCCTCCGAACCGTGCGTGCAGA
>DYNR01000387.1 GCA_020720945.1 Chthoniobacter flavus
AGAATTTTGATGCGGATGCGTGGTGTAGTTCGGGAAGTTTTCGGGCGTGAGGGAAGGCTGCGAACGATGCCTTTGAGAATCGCGTCAGCCTCGGACAGAAGAAGCGAAAAATCTCGCATTTTTTTCTCGGTCTGGTAGGGGTAGATTCTCCATGAATGCTGACAACACACCTTTTGACCCGAAAACTCACCGGATGGAATCTGACTCGATGGGGGAAATCCCCGTCCCGCGCGACCGCTACTGGGGTGCGCAGACCGCCCGTTCCTTGATTCATTTTGACATAGGGCACGACATTCTTCCGCCCGAAATGATCAAGGCGCTCGGGGTTTTGAAGAAGTCTTGTGCATTGGCTAACAAGGAGTTAGGAAAACTTTCCGAAGAGAAATGCGCTTTGGTGGTGCAAGCGGCAGACGAGGTGATCGCCGGCAAGCTGGACGCTCATTTCCCGTTGCATATCTGGCAGACGGGCAGTGGCACGCAGAGCAACATGAATGCGAATGAAGTGATTTCCAACCGCGCCATCGAAATCGCGGGAGGGGAGATGGGCAGCAAAAAACCCATCCATCCGAACGATGATGTCAACATGTCGCAGTCGTCCAACGACACTTTCCCGACGGCCATGTCCATCGCGGCGGCTTCCGTCGTTATCGAAAATCTCATCCCTTCCGTTGGCGAGTTGCGCGAGACTTTGAACAAAAAAGCCATCGAGTTTGCCGACATTGTGAAAATTGGCAGGACGCATTTGCAAGATGCGACCCCGCTGACGCTCGGGCAAGAGTTTTCCGGCTATGTCGCGCTGCTCGATAACGCCGTCCGCGATTTGGAAAAATCTTTGACCGGGCTTTACGAGTTGGCGGTCGGAGGAACCGCAGTTGGCACGGGGTTGAATGCGCATCCCGAGTTTGGCGCAAAAGCGGCGGCCCATGTCGCGGCATTGACGGGGCATCCTTTCGTTTCCGCCCCGAACAAGTTTGCCGCTTTGTCTGGACACAACGAATTTGTGATTGCCAGCGGGGCAGTGAAATCGCTCGCTGCGGCTTTGATGAAAATCGGGAATGATGTTCGGTGGCTGGCATCGGGACCTCGTTGTGGGTTGGGAGAGTTGACGATTCCCGAGAACGAACCAGGGTCTTCCATCATGCCGGGGAAAGTCAACCCGACGCAAAGCGAGGCGATCACGATGGTTGCCGTGCAGGTGATGGGCAACGACACGGCGATCGGAATCGCAGCTTCGCAAGGCAACTTCGAGCTGAATGTTTTCAAGCCCGTTATCATTCATAACTTCTTGCACAGCGTGCGTTTGCTGGCCGATGGTGCCCGTTCTTTCAACGAGCATTGCGCGGTCGGTATCGAGCCGAACCTCGAACGGATCGCCGATTATGTGAAGAACTCCCTCATGCTCGTGACGGCGTTGAACCCGCATATCGGCTACGACAAGGCGGCGAAAATCGCCAAGAAAGCGCACAAGGAAAAAACCAGTTTGAAAGAGGCTGCGATGAGCTTGGGCTTTTTGACTTCCGAGGAGTTCGACAAGTGGGTCGTAGCAAAAGAAATGACGCATCCGTGAGCGAGCAATCTGGAGAGGGATTGAAGCCCGGCGACAAAGCTCCCGCGTTTTCTGCTGAAGCGGTGGGAGGGGAATACGGCGCGGAAGGTGCCGTGGTTTCTCTCGCATCGTTGGCGGGGAAAACGGTGGTCTTGTATTTTTATCCGAAAGATGACACGCCGGGGTGCACGATCCAGGCGTGCGCACTGCGGGATCGGTGGGGTGAAGTGCAGGAGTTGGGCGTGAAGGTTTTTGGGGTCAGTATTGATTCCGCCGAAAGCCACAGGAAGTTTATCGCCAAGCAAGAGTTGCCGTTCCCGTTGCTTTCCGATTCAAAAAAGGAACTCGTTGAGGCTTACGGGGTTTGGGTTGAAAAGTCGATGTATGGGAAGAAGTATATGGGCACGGAACGGACGACTTTTATCATTTCGGGCGATGGGACGATCCATTCGATTTTTCGCAAAGTGGCTCCTTCCGAGCATTTTGATTTGTTGCTTCCCGCAGTAAAACAATAGTGTTTTCGGGGGGCGGCGG
>DYNR01000109.1 GCA_020720945.1 Chthoniobacter flavus
GGTTCAGCGGGATTTCGTTTTTTTCGCCGCCGCGTCTGCGCCCTCAAACATATCCACGACAGCATCATCCACCCGCAAATCCACAAGCTTCCAACCCTCGGCTCCCTCGTAAAAGAAAAAACGCCAGCGCATAGGGAAATCTTCGTTCAAGCTCAAACAAGTAATCCTGCGAAGCTCGGCGCAAACCGCTGTTTCGTCGAGAGTTACATAATAACGAACGGGTCCGTAGTTATCGATCGCCTTTTGCGTCCGGGATTTGATCGTTTCCGCCTCGCCCCCGCTTTTTTCCAAGATGATCGAACCTTTTAACAATCCGGCGTAAGCATCTTCGATTTGGTTTTTGGTAAGTGCCGCAAAAAAACGGGCTACGGCATCGCGTGGGGCAGAGGCATCTTGCGTTTTTTTCCCTTGAGTATCAGGAGATTGCGCAGGGCAGTCCAATGAGGAAAGCAGTCCGAAAGCGAGGGCAGCCAAGAAAGGAAACGGACGGGAGAAAAGGTTTTTTTGCGGAGTCGGTGTCATGGGATAAAAAAAGGCAGGAGAAAAACCGGGAAATGGAAAAGGAAAAAATGCGAAGGGAAAAGAGTCGGGAAAGGTCAAAAAAGACCGGAGTCTACGGGGCTCGAACCCGCAACCTCCGCCGTGACAGGGCGGCGCTCTAACCAATTGAGCTAAGACTCCCTAAGCCTTGAAAAGGGAGAGCAAGCTAAAACGATTTTGCGGGTTTGTCGAGAGGTATTTTGAAAAATGAGAGATTTTTTTATCTCCTCGGGGTGGAGAAAGCTCGCGCGGGGCGATTCGTTTGTTTATTTCATTGATAATTAGAGAGTTGCGATTGTTGGGTTGGGGTTAGAGCGAATCGCCGGCGGCGGCGCCGGACGACCACGCCCACTGGAGGTTGTAGCCGCCGAGCCATCCGGTAACATCTTGGCACTCGCCGATAAAGTAAAGGCCGGGACAAGATCGCGCTTCCATGGTTTTTGAGGAAAGGTGCTTGGTGTCAATTCCTCCGACCGTGACTTCGGCGCGGGAAAACCCCTCCGTTCCCGAGAAGGATGGTGTCCAAGCGGAGAGGTTTTCTTCTACAGAGCGAATTTCGTTTTTTGTGCATTGGGAAAGCGGGCGACGGGGCGCGTGGGCGTTGCACCAGGCTTCCGCGAAACGGGTCGGGAGGATGCGGGCGAGGCGTTTTACCAAGGGGATGCCGGGGTCTTCGGCGAGCCACGAAGCAAGGTCGAGGCGGGGTAGCAAATGGATTGAAATAGGCGAATCTCCCGTGGCATAGGAAGAAATTTGCAGGATCGCAGGCCCGCTTAACCCGCTGTGGGTGAAAAGGATATTTTCTCGAAAGGAGGTTTTTCCGCAACGCGTTTCCGCAAAAAAAGAGACGCCGCTTAATGCGGGAAAACGGGCGAGGAAGCTTGGGGAAAAACGCAAGCCGACGAGGCCGGGGCGGCAGGGGGTGCGAGGGATCGCAAACTGTTCGGCGATGCGGTAGGCGAAATCGGAGGCTCCCGCTTTGGGGTAAGAAAGCCCTCCCGTGGCAACGACCAAAGCGCGAGATTCAAAACATCCGCGGTTTGTCACAACGGAAAATAAGTCGCTTTTTGAAACCGAAGAAACAACGGTTCCTTTCAACAGTTCCACTCCGGCAGATTCCGCTTCCGCCAACAGCATTTTCAATATGTCGCGAGAACCGTTTTTGCAGAAAAGCTGGCCCGGATTTTTTTCTTCGTAAGGGATGCGGTGAGCGTCCAGCAATTCAAGGAAGTTTTTCGGGGTGAAACGGGCCAGCGCGGACTTGGTGAATTCCGGATAACGGGAAAGATAGTGGGAGGAGGCCGCGGCGGTGTTTGTAAAATTGCACCGCCCTCCGCCCGAGATCAGGATTTTTTTTCCAGGGGCATCCGAGTGGTCGAGCAGAAGAACTTTGCGCCCTTTCTTGCCAGCGCGGAGTGCGCAAAAAAGCCCAGAAGCCCCGGCCCCGAGAATGATGGCATCAAAGCGTTTTGCGCCGTTCGCCCGAAGCGCGCTGCCGGAACCAATGGGAGGTTTTTTATTTTCTAAAAGTTCTTTATTTTCAATGCGTTGCATTACTTTCATCCCAGCAATTTTCGGTTTTAGATTCTAGTGTCCAGGCCAATCGTCATTTCAATCTTGACTGGACACCAGAGGGTATTCCTTGGTTTTTTCCAACCCCTTTCGCTCCAATGCCTTACAGAGCTTCTTTGCAGTTATCTCACTGATTCAGGTTCTAGTTTTTCCGATCTGCACGCAGACGAAATTTTGGAAACCACCTCTTCCCATTCTTTTCCTTCCCCGCATTTTTTTACGAGTTCCTCTAACTCCTGCAAACTTGGTTTTCTCTGATTTTCCGTCACAAACGCGGCGACTTCCGCGACGGCCAAAGCCCCGTAAAACGCTTTTGGGTCGCGGTGGGTGAGCAGCGTGGCGGCGCGCGTGAAACGCTCGCGCAAAGCCGCGTCGCGGGAATGGAACACCCCGATCAAGGCAGAGCGCATCGCCGCTCCATTCCCTGCGGAAAACACTCCGCTTTTTTCGGGCGAAACCCCGACCCACAGCTTGAGGATTCCGCGTAGCGTCGCGAAACCGATGCCTGCGGGAATGCATAGCAACCAGAGGCGCAACCGGTGCGCCAAACTGCGGGCAAATAATTCAGCATCAAGAGGATGCAGGATCAATGACTGCGCGACAAAGACCGTGTGATCCGTGTCGTCGCTGACCATTCCCCGTCCGAAAAACAAGCTTTGTTTCAACGGGGAACGCGTCATTTTCCGTATCCTCCGCGGGCCCACCCCTTCGTATGGCAACCCTATGCTGTCACCTGCCGCGCAGCCTGCCAGGCATCCAAGAAAAATTTTTTCTTTGTCTTTCATCGTTTCCTGCAAACTACCGCTTGCCAAATTTCCTGACAAACTTTTTTGCGAAAACGGCGAGGGCATCTTCCACTTCGCGAACCCTGAACGCCCAGCACAGGAACAGATAAACACCGATGCCTCCCCCTATGAGAGAAAGCAGCAAAACAACCCGCGAAAAAAATCCCATCCCAGCCAGCAAAAGGCCGTCTCCCCTCTCGAAAAACGAAGTCGCCCATCCGACAAAATATTCGGAACCCCCAGGAATCCATTGTCCCCCGAACCAAACTACCGCCGCCAAGCCCAAGCTTGCCAGCAAGCTTTTCCCGCCTAGCACGACGAATTTTTTTGTTTCTAAACCACCTAACCCGTTGCGCATGAAAAAGTAAAGCAAACCGAAATTCGCCGTCGCGGACACCGCCGTGGAGATGGCGAGCCCTTGGTGCCCGATTTTTAAGACAAAAATCAAAAGGTAATTCAGCGCGATATTTAACCCGATCGCAACGAAACTCACATACATCGGAACCCATTTGCGGTCGAGCGCGTAAAAAGCGGGAGCCACCACTTTAATGCAGGCGTAACCGATCAACCCCAAGGCGTAAAACTGCAACGCCTCCGCGGTCTTCAGCGTTTCGGTGCCCGTAAATTTCCCGCGCTGGTAAATCAGTTCTATGATGGGTTGCCCCAGCACGATTAGCCCGGTCGCGGCGGGAATCGTCAAAAAAATCGAAAGCCGCATCGCTTTGGCGAGCGTCTCCCGAAAATGCCCCATGTCTCCGGAAACCACGATTTTTGACAGGGCGGGCAAAGTGACCGTCGAAAGGGCTACGCCAAATATCCCTAGCGGTAACTGCATGAGCCTGAACGCGTATTGCAACCAGCTAACCGCCCCGTCTTGCAAAAACGAAGCGAAAATCGAGTTGACCATCACATTGACTTGGACCGCGCTGCCCGCAATCACCGACGGCCCCATCAGCACTAAAATTTTTCTCACATCGGGATCCCGCCAGACAAAATCAAAATGGAAGCGGAAGCCGGCAGATTTCAAGCTCGGCAGTTGGACGCAAAGTTGCAGCATCCCTCCGATCAAAGTCCCGATGGCCAAACCGATTAGCGCGCGCGGACCGAACGACGGGTCGATCAGCCATCCGAAAGTAACCCCGCCCAAAATGGAGCCTATGTTAAAAAAACTCGAAGCGAGCGCAGGCACGCCAAAAATATCTTTCGCATTCAGCATTCCCATCACCAGCGCAGCCAGTGAAACCATCAAGATAAAAGGATACATGATCCGCGTCAGCAAAACGGTGAACGCCGCTTTTTCGGGGTCGAACCCCGGTGCTAAAACGGCGATAATCCAGTCCGCCCCCAAAATTCCGGCAATCGTAATCGCGCTCATGAAAACGAGAGTCAAAGTTGCCATTTTTGATGCTAACGCCCAGGCTGACCGGTCGCCTTCCGCTTGGATTTTTTTTGAAAAAACCGTGATAAAAGCCGTAGAAAGAGCACCTTCCGCAAAGAGGTCGCGCAGGAGATTCGGTGCTTTAAACGCCACAAAAAACGCATCCATGCTCCTGCCTGCACCGAACAGCCCGGCAAAAAGAACTTCGCGGACCAGCCCCAAAACCCGGCTTGCCATCACAGCCAGAGCCACTTTGCCCGCCGCCCTCGTATTGAGTTTTGGTTTTGCGTCAGCCATGGTGCGCCGCCTTTCTCAACCGCTGCATGATGGTTGCGCCGAGTCCTGTTTCGGGTAACGCTTCCGCGCAAATCGCATCTAGCCCCGCCGCATCCAACTCCCGCAACGCAGAATAAAACCGATGCCCCGCTTCCCGCAAATCGAGAGTTTCGGAAAGCTTTTCAATTTTTTCCCAGCGGCCTTCGGACTTCCCTTCCCATGCCAGCAAGCCCAAGCGTTTCCCTTCTTCCCTTTTTGCCGCAAAAGCCGGACCCGCGTCTTTTTCCAAAATAGAAAGCGGTGTCGCTGGCGCGTAATGGGAAGGCAGGTTTCCCGGTGCGGAACGCAAGTCCTCCGGTTGCAAAACGGGGGCGTATTTTTCCAGTTCTTCCACCAAAATCGGGCCGGGGCGCAAAACCTCCAAATGTTCGCCGGCGACCCGGACGATCGTTGATTCCAACCCGTATCCGCAAGCTCCGCCGTCCACGACCAGCGCGATTCGTCCGTTTAGCTCGGCGAGGACATGGCTCGCAGCAGTTGGGCTAACGCGTCCAAATCGGTTTGCGCTCGGTGCCGCCAGAGGGAACCCGCAGGCGGAAACGACTTGCTGGAACACGGGATGCGCGCTGCACCGCAAAGCGACATCGGGCAAGCCCGCGGTGACCAAGTCTGGAATCATGGCGCGTTTCGGCAAAACCATCGTGAGCGGGCCCGGCCAAAACGCTTGCGCCAAACGCTCCGCCAGCGGGCAAGAAAAGGCAAACTCCCCCAAAAAATCGGGCGACGGCAAGTGGCAGATCAAAGGGTCGTAAAAAGGGCGGTCTTTGGCAGAAAAAATTTTTGCGCAAGCTTCTGGTTCTAAAGCGTTTGCGGCGAGTCCATACACCGTTTCAGACGGCAGGGCGACGGGCTCTCCCGCCCGTAGCAAAGCAACCGTTTTCCCGAGGTCTTCGGCCCCTAACAAGCCATCGCTTCCCGGCGAAATCAACCCGGTTTTTTTCATCGGAACCCCTTTCTGGAACAGCTGCGGACCCGGCTTGCAAAAAGATTTGCTCCCGCCCCTCGCCTCATAGCGAAAGCTCGCCTTCTGCCGCTTCCGCCGTCTGTTTTTCCCGAAACTCTTTGAGCCTTTCGCGGATGTTTTTGTCGCCGTCCGCCAACAGCGCGGCGGCAAAGAGCGCGGCGTTTTTTGCGCCCGCTTCCCCGATCGCAAAAGTGGCGACGGGGATGCCCGCAGGCATTTGGACGATCGAAAGGAGGGAATCCATGCCGCTGAGCGCTTTGCTTTGCACCGGAACCCCCAAAACGGGAACCGTTGTTTGCGCCGCCAGCATTCCTGGCAAATGGGCTGCCCCGCCGGCTCCTGCCACAATCGCCCGTAGCCCCCGCTCTTCCGCCCGTTTCGCGTATTCCGCCATCGCTTCCGGCATCCGGTGCGCCGATACCACCTTGCATTCATGGGCGATTCCCATCAGGTGCAAAATTTCTGAGGCAGCACGCATCGTTGCCCAATCGGATTTGCTCCCCATCACCACGCCCACCAAAGGATGCCCCGCCCCGCCGTTTTCGCAAGATGCCCCCGTATCGTTTTTTGCCGTTTCACTCATACTTTTCACTTCCGAATTAACTACAAACCTCTGGCACTTAGCAAGAAAAACGCCGTCCGGCTTGAGGGCGGGACGGCGTGTTTGCACGGTCTCCCAGAGAGAGACCTAAACCGGAAAAGGATTAATTTTTTTTGTCTTCGATATACTTGATGACATCGGAGACCATCTGGAGTTTTTCCGCTTCTTCATCGGGAACGTCCACATCGAACGCTTCTTCAAACGCCATGACCAATTCCACGGTATCGAGAGAATCGGCACCCAAATCTTCGATGAACTTGGCGTTAGTTGTGACTTGCTCGGGATTGACTCCGAGTTGCTCGACGATGATGTCTTTGACTTTTTCTTCGATGGATATTACTGACATAGGATTTGATAGGTAGAATTACAAAGTGCGTGGTTAAAGTCGCTGCCTGTTTTTGGCAACTAAAAAATCTCGCTGGTTAGAAGTTGCTGAAAATCCCTATTCTCGTGCTACCGTCAAGCGTATTTTTCCGCCGCCCGCTTTTCTTTTTGGTTTCCCGCTGTCGGGCGACCGGGGGAAACGCTGCGGACGAAGCGTTTTCGATGAAATAGAACCCGTTCATAAACAACAAGTTAAAAAAACAAAATGCGCGAAACCCCGCGAGTGTTCCGGAAGCGGACAGCCGGAAAAAAGGGCGGGAAAATCAGAAAAATTTTGTTCCTGCCCCCATCGGAAAACCGCGTAAAAACTCTCCGGTAGCCAGCCTTTTTCTTCCTTCGGCCTGCACTTCTAAAACCCGCAACACCCCGTCACCCGCCGCGATTTCTAGCCAGCTTTTATCCGTCTTTGCGATTTCTCCAGGGCGCAGGGCACACTTTCCCGCGACGGCATCGGCCTTCCAGATTTTCAAAACTTTTTCTGTTCCCGCATCGCCGGCAAACCGCGTTTGTGCGCCGGGCCAGGGATCGAACGCCCGCACCCGCCTGGCGATTTCTTCCGCTGGCTGTTCCCAGTCGATTTTCCCGTTGTCCCGCGTAAGTTTTTTCGCGTAAGTCGCCAGTTCCCCGTTTTGCGGATGTCGCTCCATTTGCCCTTCCCCGATTTTTTTCAGGGCTTCCTCCAGCGCTTCCGCCGCGAGATCCGCCAAGCGGTCGTGCAGGCTCCCTCCGGTGTCCTCTGGAAAAATTGGCGTGCTCTTCTGCAAAAAAACATCGCCCGTATCGAGGCCCTCGGCCATATACATGACGGAAATGCCCGTCGTCGAGTCCCCGGCTAAAATTGCGGATTGGATCGGCGATGCACCCCGGTGTCGCGGTAACAGGGATGCGTGCAAATTGAGCGGGGCGATCGAAGGGATCGCAAGGACTTCAGGCGGAAGGATTTGCCCGTAAGCCATGACGACAAACAAGTCGGGGCGCATCTGCGCGAGTTGCCCGATGGTGTCGCTGCCGCGCAGGCGTTCGGGTTGGAAAAGTGGAATCCCTTGTTCTTTAGCGAAAGCGGCGACGGGGCCGGTGCGGACTTGCAAGCCGCGTCCTACCGGACGGTCTGGCTGGGAAACAATGCCCGCCAACTCCACTCCCGCACGGTTCCCCAGCAAACGCAACGCCGGCATTCCGATGTCCCCGCTCCCTAAAAAAATAATGCGCATGGCGAAGCCTTATTTAGT
>DYNR01000110.1 GCA_020720945.1 Chthoniobacter flavus
TTTAACATTACGCGAGGATTCGGGGTTGAAAATCATGCTTGCAGGGCGGGTTATTTTGTGGCGTAGTATTTTTAGTTTTATGGACGCAAATTCCCCCTCTTCTTTAGCGAAAGAAAATTCCCAAAAGGAAATGGTCCGCTTTATTGGCAATGGGGTGACTCCGAGGTGGGTCAAAGATATTTTTCGTTTTCTTTCGGTAAAATCGCAGTTTTTGCTTTCGGGGAATGTGCGGGATTGCTATCCGTTTCCGAGGGGAGAGGGGCATGTTCCTATGGCGTTGACGCAGTATTTGGCGGAATCGTTGCGGCTTGCGGGATATGGGCATTTTTTGGTGTATCATCCGACTTCCGGGTTTGTGCCTCTGGTTGTCAACGGGGCGGATTTGGAGCAGGAGCGGGAGTTTTTTAAGGAGAAGTTTAAGCTGTCGTTCGATAAAAATACGGGGGCGAGCCCGTGTGATTTGGGGCATTCGCAGAGGGTTCTCGAAGCGGTGGTGCGGCACAAGGAGGATTTTGTGGCGGTGTTTGTTGATTTTGCGTCGCGTTTGATTATTGCGCCGTCGTCGTTGAGCGAGCGGGAGCACGGGTATTTCACCCGGGCGTTGGTGCTGGGTCAAGAGGCGGTGCCGCGGTTTGATTCGGGTTTGGGGTATTCGCAGTTTAACCCGATTTTTTGGATTTGTGATAAGGAGAATGATTTGCCGGATTGGTTGACGCTGAACAACCCGAGGTTGCGGGGCGTGGTGGTTTCGAAGCCGGACCATCTGGCGCGGCGGGCGCTGGTGGCGGCGTTGACGCCGAGTTTGGACGGATACTATGTGGCGGATGAGGGGAAGAAGGAAGAGTGTCATGGTGCGTTTGTCGAACAGACGGAGGGGTTGTTGATGGCCGATGTGATCGCCATCACGCAGCTATGCCGGAGGGAGAAGTTGCCGTTTCATGAGATCGGGGAAGCGGTGCGGCGCTACAAGGTGGGGGTGACGGAGGATCCTTGGAAGCGGATCGACCGGGCGAGGATTGCTGGAGGGGAGGCGATGATTCGCAAGCGGGTGAAGGGGCAGATGCAGGCGGTGGTCAAGTCGTTGGACATCATCAAGCGGGCGGTGGCGGGGCTATCGGGTGCGCAGGGTGGGAGGTCGGGGGGCAAGCCGAGGGGAGTCCTGTTTTTTGCGGGGCCGACGGGGGTGGGCAAGACGGAGCTAGCCAAGACGCTCACGGAGCTTTTGTTTGGGGATGAGCGGGCGTATATCCGTTTTGACATGAGCGAGTTTAGCCAAGAGCACGCCGACCAGAGGTTGATCGGAGCGCCGCCTGGCTATGTGGGTTACGATGCGGGCGGGCAGCTCACCAATGCCATCCGCGAACGGCCTTTTTCGGTGGTTTTGTTTGACGAGATCGAGAAGGCGCACCCGCGTATCCTCGACAAGTTTTTGCAGATTTTGGACGATGGGGTTTTGACTTCTGGGCGCGGGGAGCAGGTTTATTTTAGCGAGGCGGTTATTATTTTCACTTCGAACCTCGGGATTTACCGGGTTGATCCGGGGACGGGGGAGAGGGTTCTCCATGTTCGTTCCGAGGATTCGTATGAGGAAGTGGAGCGGAAGGTGCGGGAGGAGATTGGGAATTATTTCAAGACCAGCCTGAATCGTCCGGAGATTTTGAACCGCATCGGAGAAAACATCGTGGTGTTTGATTTCATCCGGACGGAGGTGGCGGGGCAGATTTTTGACAAGATGCTGGATGGGGTGATCGGGCAGCTTGCGGTGCGCCAGAAAATTTCGGTGAGGTTGTCGGAGGGTGTGCGGGAAGGTTTGAAAGAGAAGTGTCTCGCGCATTTGGAGAACGGAGGGAGGGGCATCGGCAACCAGATGGAGGCGTGGTTCATCAACCCGTTGGGGCGGGCGTTGTTTGATGCCGATGTCAGGGAGGGGGCGGTGGTGGAAATCGGGTTGCTGGAGTCGGTCGGAGGGGTTCCGACCATTCGTTTTTGCGAGGCATGAAAGAGGCGGTATCTCTACTTCTCGCCAAGGTGCATTACCCGGTTCATTCGCTCGGATATGGGAAGCGGGTGGGGATTTGGTTGCAGGGGTGTTCGGTGCGGTGCGAGGGGTGCCTCAATCGGGAGACATGGGAATTTGACGAGGCGGCAAGGATTCCGGTGCAAAGTTTGGTAGAGAGGGTGGAAGGGTGGCTTGCGGAGGCGGACGGGGTGACGGTTTCGGGAGGGGAGCCGTTTGATCAGCCGGAAGCGTTGGGTGCATTGCTCGTGCTGTTGCGCGAAAGGACGGCGGGTGATTTGCTGGTGTATAGCGGGCGAAGCGCGGAGTATTTGCGGGAAAACCATGCGGGGTTGCTCGGGTTGATCGATGTGTTGATTACGGACCCGTATCGTCCGGGAAGCGGGCAGACGCTGACTTTGCGCGGGTCGGACAACCAGCGGGTTTGGCTTTTGAGCGAGGAGGCGAAGCGGAGGTATCCGGCGACGGTCAACGGGGATGCGTGGGAGGAATCCGAGCGGCGGATGGATTTGTTGGTCGAGGGGGAGACGGTGTGGATGGCGGGGATCCCGCGTCCTGGGGATTTAGAAAAACTCGAAAAGCTTTTGGCGGAGAGGGGGATGGGCGTATCGTTTTCTTTGCGTGGCGGCGGCGGAGCGCGAGTGGAGGCAGGCAAAGAACGACCGCTTTCGCCCTGATGATTTTTTTTGGTTGTATGAAACTTTGTCCTTCTTGTGATTTTGAAAACGGAGACGATGCCGTTTTGTGTGGGCGGTGCGGCAGCGATATCGCAACGGTGTCTGCCTGCGTCCGTCCGCCTGCTGCTCCGTCCGCGATTCCGGCGGTGGGCGGCGCGCCGCCGAGTCTGGTGCGGTGCGGGCGATGCGGCGAAGAGAATCCGTCATTTCAGATGCTCTGTTCTGGGTGCGGGGGGAAGTTGGGAGAACGGGCCGATGCTGGAAACGGGGCATCTGGGGCATCGGGAGGAGGAGAGGCGAGCAAGCTCTGTTTGGTCGTTGGCAACAAGAGGTGGGAGTGCAAGTCGGGGGATCGGTTGGGCAGGGAAGGGAGTGTGGGGAGCGAGGCGTTTGCGGGGATCGACACGGTTTCTAGGAGCCACCTTTCGCTTTCGCGGGGCGAGGGCGGGGGGTGGATGGTGACCCCGCTCTCTGCAAACAAAACATGGTTGTCGGGCAAGGAGTTACAGCGCGGGGTAGCGGCTCCGTTGCTTGCGGGGAAAAACGAGGTGAGGCTTTCGACGAGGTGCGTCGTAGTGCTGGAGGTGGGCTGATATGAGTTTCCGGTGGAGCGCTGCTTGGCTTTCGCATCCCGGCAAAGAGCGGGAGATCAACGAGGATTCGCTTTTGGTCGGTGGCGAGGTATTTTTTTCTCGTGAGGAAGAGGTGGGCGTGAAGGTAATGCCTGGGGTTGGCGCAGGGTTGGCGGCGGTGGCGGATGGGCTTGGCGGGAGTGCGGCGGGGGAATTGGCAAGCCGGACAGCGATGGAGATGTTGGCGGGGTGGAAAGGCGGTTCGGAAGAGTTGCTGGGCGAGCATTTGCGCAAGATCAACCGCCGCCTTTACGAGATGGCGGGCGAATGTCCGGAGTTGCGGGGGATGGGGACGACCGTGGCAGGAATCGCATGGGGCGACGGGGGCTGCCTGGTTTTTCATGTTGGAGACTCGCGGGTTTATCGTATCAACGACGGGTATTTGCAGCAACTTACCCGCGATGATTCTTTGGCTGCGTTGCTTGCAGAGGCGGCGGGAGGCGGGGACGAAGGGGGAATCCGCCCTAGTGGAAGCCATGAGCTTTTGGCCGCGCTGGGAGGTTGGGGCGAGTTTTGCGAAATCGCTCCGAGTGTTGCGGAAGTGCGAGTCAAAGAGCGCGCGGATTTTTTGATTTGCACCGACGGCCTCACCGACATGGTTGATACCGATGGAATCGAAGAATGTTTTTGTGGTGTGGACGATCCGGCAGGCTCCTTGACGCGGATCAAAGAACGGGTGATGGAAGCGGGAGCGGAAGATAACTTGACCTTGCTTTGGGTGACATTGACCCGGGTAGGTCCAACCGAGGAGGAAAAGAAATGAGTGGTCCAAAAGGGGTAGTATTAATAACGATGGCACCTTCCATGGTAGCCGGGCTCGCCGGCGGTCTAGTTGTGGCGGGCCTCGTCGTGTATGCGATCGATGCGCAGGTCCGGAAGGCAGAAAGAGAATCCTTAAAGAAGGCGCTTTTGGCGTGCGCGGCGGAGTTGGAGGCGTTGGGGGAAAGCGGGGAATCTTTGCTTGCGTCGCTTGATAACAAAGATTGCGAGATGCGGGAAGGTGCTCTTGCCGATGGAAAAAAGAGGTTGGCTTCGGTGCGCGGCGAGATTGCCCAGCGGTTTTGGAAGTTGCAGGAAGCACAGGAAAGGATCGGGCAGAAAAGCAAGGAAGTCCGGGAGATGGTGGAACGGGTTTTGTCGGAGGACTGGATGGAAGCGGAACGGGAAAGGGTGATGGCTGCGGTGGAAAAGAAGATGGGGAGCATTCCGGTTTTTTCTGTTCCGCCCGCGGATTTTTCGAGGGAAGGGATTGGGCGGATGAAGGAAGGGGAAAGGGTGCTCGATGAAATTTTGGGGATTTGCGAAGGCATTGTTGATTTCGTCTGCGAGGAAGCCGGAAGGGTTTCTTTGGATGAGAGGCGGGAGCATCGGGAAGGGGCGGTGCCCGTCCCGCGCAAGCTGGAGGAAGTGCTGGCAGAGATTCGGCAAGAGGGGCAGGGGTTCCCGAAAAATCCGATTCCGGAAAAACTGGAAGTCCTTGTCGGACAGGCGGCATTGCTCGAATCTTCGGGCTGCTGGAGCCACCTGCTCCAAAGGGTGGCAGAAATTCGCAAAGAGCCGGATAGGGAACGGCAGCGGCTTTTTTACAATGATCTCGTGATTACCTGTTCGCAGCAAATCCGGTTGCAGCAAGAGCATGAGGCGTGGGTGCGCGAGACCTCGGGGTTGGTCGAGCGGGCGCGTGCTTTTGAGGTTGTGCCGGGTCGGGAGGAGTGTGTGGCGGAATTGGAATCCGTGCTCCGCGCGGGGGCGATGGTCGGGTTGGAACCGTTTCGCCAGAAAATCGCGGAGCTAGAAAAAGAGGAAGGCGAAATCAGGCTCCAGGAAGAAAAGAGGCGGGCGATTTGCGAGTCCCTCCAGTCTCTCGGATATGTGGTTGGCGAAGGCGAAATGGGGGCAGCTTTGGCGGAAAACGGAAAAATCGTGGTCAAAAAATCGCAGGAAAGCGAATACGGGATCGAGGTCGTCACGGGCGAGGACGCTTCGGTTTTGCAGACGGCGATGGTTCGTTACGGCGAGGCGGGAGGCATGAGCGACCAGCAGCGGATGCGGGATATCGTCGAGGAGAAAGGCTGGTGCGCGGACTACGCAAAATTGCTGAAGTCGCTGGAAACCAAGGGAATCCAAGCGGCAAAAAAATACCAACTCGCACCGGGGGAACACCCGGTCAAAGTGATCGCCGCAGAATCGGAAGAGCGCAAAAAGGTGGCGGACGCGGCGAAGGAACAAGGACGCGAGCAGGGGTAATGCCAGTTTGAAAGAAGCTGAAAGAAGCAAACGGAACAGGGTGGAGAAAGATGCGATGAAAGAAACTCGGATGGAGGAAGCGGGCGGGAGCGATGCCACCCGGATGGAGGGCGGGGGCAATGGGGGTGGCGCATTGGCTGCGGAGTTTTATCCGGGTTACGAGTTTCGGGGAAGTCGCTTGCTTGAAGCGGTGCGGACGGATTCTGGGGAGGCGGTGCTGTGGAAGGTGGAGCGAGGGGGGCGGAGGTTGGCATTGAAGGTTTACCACCACGGCAAAGCACCGAAGTCCGAGGTGGTAGAAATCATGAGGAGTTTGCCGAAGGAATCGGTGGTAGAGATTCTGGAGGCAGGGGAGGAGCGCGGGCAGTTTTACGAGTTTTTGGAATGGATGGAGCACGGTTCGCTCGCAGATTGGGCGAAGCGGGAGAAGGTGGGTGAGAGACAGGTGCGCGAGTTGTTGGGGAAGATGGTCGGGGTGCTGGGGGCGTTGCACGGAATGAAGGTGATCCACCGGGACATCAAACCAGCAAACCTGTTGGTGCGGAGCGTGGTGCCGGGGTTGGATGTGGTGCTGACCGATTTTGGGATCAGCAGCGTGGCGGCGGTATCGAAGCATGTGACCAGCGCCCACCGCACACCGGCATACAGCGCGCCGGAAGCCGTCAGCGGGGTTGTCAAAACGAGCAGTGATTGGTGGAGCGTGGGGGTGATTGCGCTGGAACTTTTGGAAGGGCGGCATCCGTTTGAAGGGACGGGAGAAATGGCGATGTCGTTTGAGCTTGTGACGCGGGGGATTGCGGTGCCGACGGATTTGGGCAAGGATTGGCAGTTGTTGCTCAAGGGGTTACTGAGTCGGGATGCGGATCGGAGGTGGGGGGCGAAAGAGGTTGAGAGGTGGCTTGCGGGGGAACAGGATTTGCCTGTTTTTTATGAGGAGGGCGTGGATGCAGGGGGGAGAGATACCCGGCCTTACAAGCTGGCTGGGAAGGAATATCTGGGGACGGAAGCGTTGGCTATCGGATTGGTGGAGCATTGGGAAGAGGGGGTCAAACGGGTCCTGCGCGGAGATGTTTGCAAGTGGGTGGAGGAGCAGATCGGCGACCAAGATTTGGTGAATGCGCTCAAGGATATACTGGAAGACGAAGGGCTCGCTTTCGAGCAGAAACTTGCCGTATCGGCGGTGGTAATGAACCCCAAGATGCCGCTGGTGTGGAGAGGGGAGTTGGTCGGCAAGGAATGGCTCGAAAGGTATCCTGGGGAGGGGCGGAGGCTGTTGTTTAGCCGGGTGCCGGAGTGGATGGAGGAACGGAAAGGCGAAAGCGACCTTTTGCGGTGGCGGAACTCGATTTCATGGATGGAAGGGGAAATCCAGACAAGCGGGATTCCTGTGCAATACGATGCGGATACGGCGTGGCGGTTGATGTTTCGGAGCGAAAGCGGGGAGATGTTGTGGGAAGAGGTGGCGAAGGTGCGCATGGATTATGGGGGTGCAAAAAACGAAGTTTTGCGGCGTTATTTGACGAGCCCTAACTTGGAGGTGTGGCAGGCGATTTTGCTTGTGACTTGCGACAAGAAAATGCTGGTTCGCCGCGGGAGAGAACGGAAAGAGAAGCAAAAGCCCGAACCGGTTGCCACGGAACCAGTTGCCACAGAACCGATGCCGCCGGGTATGCCGCCTACGGCGTTTGGCGAAAATGCGGAGGACGGTTTTTGGGGCAAGATGAAACGAGGGACTTATCGGGGGTTGTTTTTCGGGTTTTTTTCTCATTTTCTTTTAGGGCTTCTATTGATGGGTCTGATGACCGCATTGGGTATCTTGAGCATGAGCGAAGGAGATAACTCTCGTCCAGAAATTGGTCTATTGGTGTTTATGGTTGTGGTTACTGGAGTAATGTTGGGTATTGTAGGTGCAGGGGTTGGTGCTGTTTCTGAGAATTTCAAAGGCTCAGGAAAAGGGCTATCTGGGTTTGGTTTGGGGGTGTTTTTGGGAATCTTTGGTGGGATTGTTTCCGCTTTTGGTTTTGGTTTGTTCGGATGGATATCAGCAAAGATTACCGACAGCGCTTGCAAATTCTTTTGTAAAAAAGAATACAGGAAGTGAGATCAATGGAAGATGCAGGTTCGTCGTCATTCGAGCCAATACCCAGAGCCAAGAGCAAA
>DYNR01000111.1 GCA_020720945.1 Chthoniobacter flavus
CCCCCTCACTCCATAGGCACATCCGAATAATCAAAATTCGGTCCGCAAAACGGCACAAACCGCAAAAGCGTATTTCCTATCGTGATATATTCTCCCCCCACCAACTCCGTCGGTTGCAGCACCGGGGTTTCCCCGATATAGCTCAAATTTGTCCCGCCACCATGAACAAAGAAAAACTTGCGGGAACGGGAATCATAGGAAATCGATGCATGATTCTGACGCGAAATCTGCTCATCTCCAAAATTAATCTGGCATCGTTGGTCATCCCCTCGACCGATGCTGTTCAGCCCGTAACCCAACCGCACAAATCCACCCGTGCCCGGTCCGCGCACGACCCCCATCCAACCAACCACAGGCTCGATCTCCACAGCCTTCTTGCCGGACGGAACTGGTGCAGCACCAGCAGATGCCGCTTCGCCTCCTGCCGGTCTCCGTGCAGAGGGCCGAAAAATCACGGTCTTGTTCTCATCGACCGGAGCGGAACCACCTCCCCCAGCCGGCTTTGGTTGCGTGTTCAAATCAACGATCCTCGTCGCATCCGCCGAAAAATCTGACCCCCCATAATACGGCGGCGGTGTCCCAGGATACCCCTGCCCTCCCCCCGCTGGCACTTGCTCCGTCATGTCATTTCCAGAACGCCGAATAATCCTCGTCTTATCATCGTAATCCATACTATTTTGTCTTTCTGTTTATTTTTTTATCGTATCAACTAAATCCTATTTCCCTCTAACGGAGGGCGAGCTTCCAGCCCGTCTCCCCCCCAAATACGAGCTTCCAGCCCGTCTCTCTTGTTCCTTGCCACTTGCCACTTCTCCCTTGCCCCTTCTTCACTCGACTTCTCCCGTGAACGGGTTTCGCCTCTTCCTTCCATCCTTGTTCCAACCTCCCATCGGCTGCGCTGGTGGCGGTGGCGGCGGTGGCGGCGGAAAGGAATTCCCAAAAAACGGCGGGGGAGTCCCCCCTGCAGGATTCCCAAAAAACGGCGGTGGGGACATCGCCGGACGATTCCCTGCCAATAATTTCTCTACCGTCGTTTCATAGGTTCCTAGCCGGATCGGAGTATTCCGCTCCACCGTCGCCTGCTGGATCCGCTTCCACTTCCCTCCCGCAAAAACAAAAGTCCCGTTCGCACTCCCTGTATCCGTCAAGAAATACGAACCATTTCCCCCTTCTTTCAACTCGGCATGACGGCGACCCACCGTATCTTCCGATGCGGGTAACGCAAGATCGGGAACATACGATGGACTCGCCCGCCCAATCACAAAAACTTGAACTGATGGATTCATCGCAAGAGCAAGTTACCGGCACTCACCGCACGATGCGAAAAGCAAACCGCACCTCGCCAAGCTCCACAATGTCCCCGTTGCGCAACACCGATTGCTGGATGTGATTCCCGTTGACACACACGCCGTTTCCACTCCCCAAATCGGTAATGTAAAAGGCACCATCCCCACGCAAATGAATTTCGGCATGATGCCCCGAAACACTGTTGTTTGAAAAAACAATGTCATTATCCGGACGCCGCCCGATCCTCGTTGCCGTTTTGCTAATGGCAAGCTGGGACGCCGCAGCATCCTGCATCACAAGTTGCGCCAACTCCCTCCCCGAAACCAAAACCGTTTTCCCCAGATCCTCTCCCTCACCCGTAGGAAAAACAGGAATCGAATGCGACACAAAAGTTTCCGCTTCCGCCCGTTTCTTGCGCCCCATCATCACCGCGACAACAATGATCAACCCGAGCAATGCTCCGCCCCCAACCAAATACCAAACCTTGTTCTCCTCCCACGCGCTCAATGGCACAGGAGTCGGGGTTACTACTGGCGTCGCCGTCGCATCGGGGGTCGCCGATGGTGTCGGAGTTGGCGTTGCCGATGGTGTCGGAGTTGGCGTCGCTGCAGGAACAGGTGCCGCCGCCGTCACAAAATCTTGTTCGAGTTTTTTCCCACCCTTCAAAGTTAAGGTCACAACGACCTTGCTCGCCGGATCTACATCTTTCAAGGATGCCGTCACATCGCCTCCCCCTACCAAAGAACCCACAATGCCCCCAGCAATCTCGTTCGCCTTATCGGGTGTCAATTGGGGTGTCAATTGGGGTGTCAATTTTTTATCCTTCGGCTCTATTTGCGCATAGTAACCAAGCGAATCCACCGCCAATCGCTGCAACTCCCCGAGAACCGGTTTGTCTTGCTCCGATTCCGGACACCCTACTGCCAGAATCAAAACCCCCGCCGCTTCCGCCGCCTTTTGCACATCCCCCCGCGTATAACTCTTATCCTCATCCTTCCCATCGGAAAAAATCAAAATCGCCTTCCGCTCCGCTTTGCTCGCCGCCAACTTCCCGATCGCCTCTTTTACGCAATAGAAAATACGCGTCCCCATCCCCTCCGTTTTCAATTTCCCGAGCCCCGCCTGCACCCCAGACACCCCTCCCAATGGAGCCAACTCCTTGAGATCGTTCGCAAACGAATACAACCCGATATCCGCATTCGGCCGCTTATCTAAAATCGCCGTTATGATTTGCTGGTTGTTCTTGATCGTTTGCACCCGCGGATAGTTCGCTGACCCGATGCTCGTATCCACCAAAATAAGCAATGCCGACCGATTCAACGAGAGATCCGCATACGGCAATGCCTTGACTTCTAGCGCCTTCCCCCCACAAACCGCCTCTGTCTTCTCTACAGGCGTGTCTGGAAACAGCCGATACTTGAATCGCAACATCGCCTCCGGACTCGTTTGCTCGGTAATCTTTGTCCGACTCGGATCAAATTTCACATCAGTCGCACTCTGCGCCAACCCCACCGAAAACGGTAGCGCCCACATCCCCGCACCACACACGCCCACCACTCCTCTTACACAACTCCGCAAAAAGCCGCCCATCATTGTTTTATATTTCATATTGTTTTATAGTTTGATTTTTTATTTCGCTAGTTCTTTCTCCGCCCATTGGAAAATCTTTTCCTTCGCCGCACTCACCTCCGCCGCCACCGCCCGCTCCGACTGCCATGCCTTCCACTTCGTCTGCATCGCATCATACGCCGCCCCACCTTTCAAAATCCCCAAAGCGACAAGAATCAAAAGTGCCCCGCCCCCGATACCCCCAAAAATCCACTTCCGATTGGTCGCCCGCAGATCCGCGACCGGAGGAACCGGCACGCTCTGCCCATCCACCCTCGTTGATACCCTTGCCGTTGGAGTCGTTGCTGGCGGACTCATCCCCGGCACCGCCGTTGTCGCCCCCCCATTCCCTCCCCCCAAACTCGCCGCCCATGTCGCTATATCTTGCGGACGCTCATCAGGCTTCACCCGCAATGCCCAATCAATACAGCCCAAAAACTCCGCCGAATATCCCGGAATCTGCAAATGCTCCATCCACACAAACCCGTCCTCCAGCACACGATCCGCTGCCACCGGTGGCTTCTTCCCCGTTATCGCCCGACACGCCACCGCCCCCATCGCGTAAATGTCCGTCCACGCCCCCATCCTCCCTTTCTCCTGATACTGCTCGATCGGCGAATACCCGTGCGTCACAATCGTCGTCATCGCCACCCCCATCGAGGACCGCGCCGACCCAAAATCGATCAGCACCGGCTGCCCGTGCCGGTTGATCAAAATATTCTCGGGCTTGATGTCGCGATGGATCAACCCGTGGCGGTGCACTTCCTGCAATCCTCCCAATAACGGAACCATTACATTCATCAACTCCTCCTGCGAAGGCTCCCTCCCGATCCTCCGCAACTTCGCTTCATAGCTCTCCCCTTCCAGATAATCCATCACCATGTAAACCGTCCCATTCTGCTCGATCAGCCGATGCACGCTCACGATGGCAGGATGCGAAAACGCCGCCAAAATCTTCGCCTCCTCCAAAAAACGCTCCCTCGCCCAATCCCAGTCTTGCCGCAAACTCGCACTCTGCGGCACCACCGTAACCCCATCTTCCCTCGTCGCAATCGAATCCGGCAACAATTCCTTGATCGCCACCCGTTTGCCGAGCTGCAAATCCTGCGCCAAATAAGTAATCCCAAACCCTCCCTTCCCTAAAACTGTCTCGATCCGCAACTGGTCAATTTGATAACCAGGGTTCAACGCTAAACGATGCTCTTCCATAATAATACTTTTTTAACTCCTTTTTAATTAACAATGAAATACTTCTCCAAGCTGGCTCCATTCCACCATACCTTCTGTCAAAACATAGTCTCGGGGCGAAAGCTTGCCCGCCCGCAACATCGAAACAACCTCTTCCTCAAAAAGTATCATCGACCAAACCGCACTGCCAGCCAACCCCTCACCCCCCGTTTTTTCCCGCGCCACCGCCACCTGCACCGCCACACCTTGCCCCCCCCGTTGCCCTCCCAGTATTTTCCACTCCCGCACACTCTGCGGCCTCCCCTTCGGATGCAACGCAAGCGCACGATCAATCTCCCGCAAAAACGAAGGATGAAACCCCGCAAGCCTTTTCCCTTCCAACCGATCATAACGATCTTCCAGCACCCGCTCCGTGGAAACCAGCGGACGCTCCCCACGAATCGCCCGATACGCCACCGCCCCCAACGCATAAATGTCCGTCCACGGCCCCGCATTCCCCTCACTCTGATACTGCTCAATCGGCGAATACCCGTGCGTCACAATACTTGTCATCCCACCGCCTCCTCCCAAATGGGAACGCGCCGACCCAAAATCAATCAAAATCGGATTCCCCTTCGGATCAATCAAAATATTCTCTGGCTTAATGTCCCGGTGAATCAGCCCCTTCGCATGAACCTCTTCCACCCCGTTCAAAAGCGGTATCAACACCCGCAACACCGCTTCTTGGTCCGTCTCCCTCCCGATTTTCTTCAAATAACCATCGTAGCTGTCCCCATCCACATAATCCATCAGCATATAAACCGTCCCATGCTTCTCAAATACCTCGTGAACCCGCACAATCGCCGGATGCCGAAAACTCGACAGCATATCCGCCTCCTCCACAAAACGCTGCCTCGCCCAATTCCATTCCTCCTGCTTCGCCGCACCAAGCGGCACAACTCCACTACCCCCAACCCGCGCTACCATCTCCGATGGCATTAACTCCTTCAGCGCAAAATAACAGTTCCTCCTCGTGTCCACAACCCGATAAGTAATCCCAAACCCTCCTCGCCCCAGCACGGAATCAATCCGATACCCATGCAAAGAATACCCTATCGGCAAAACTGTCGGATCACTGCTCATTTCTGCACAAAAAAACCTCCCCCACTTCCGCTACCGCAACTCATTCGCCACATTCGTAAGAGGCCGATAAATCAAAATAAATAACACAAAACTAGCGATGGAAACAAGAAAACCCAAAATAGGAACCCAGAAAAGCAAGATTTGAAGAATAAACAAAACTGCGTAAGCAATCGTCAACCCATAGACATCGACAGGATTGCTCCTCCTGCATTCCTTCTGCCAATTCAAATATCCGGTGGCAAGCTGCGGCCACGAAACAAACCCCCAATAGAAATTAAAACAGGGAATCCATAAAAAACCGACCGCCTTCCCCGGTGTCGTCGTCCGATACTGCGGGGGCAATACCGACCACAACCGATGATGCAGCATCATAAAAAAGATATAAAAAAGCACTAACGGAATCAAAACCAGGAACAAAAGAACAGGTCCTCCT
This sequence comes from Chthoniobacter flavus, assembly GCA_020720945.1. Taxonomy (GTDB): domain Bacteria; phylum Verrucomicrobiota; class Verrucomicrobiia; order Chthoniobacterales; family DYNR01; genus DYNR01. The sequence goes on from DYNR01000111.1 coordinate 5,639, forward strand.
CCCACCTCAGCATCAATCAATGAAAGTAAAATATCAGCACCCAAATACACAGACGCAAAAACCAGTGCAGGAACCCAATTGACCAATTCTTTCGTTCCCCCGACTCCCGCCGGATACCCCACGGGCGTAGATGCGGTCGCAAACACCTCCCCTATCGGTCTCCACCCCTGCATCCCATCCGTCCAGCAAGAATCATGAACCGATAATTGTCCCGCCTGCAACATACTCTGCACTTGGGGTAAAGAATACGCCCCCAACTGCCTCCCGTCTTTTACCAGATGATATTGTCGTGTCATTTCGCTAATAATGTGATACTTCTTCATTGTCAAAGGGCATTTCTACCCCGGTAAATCTTTCTTTTTCGCCAGTTTTTTTAATATTGACTCTTACGCTGCTTCGTGGAACCACCCGTCCCCGTCACAGACATCTCCTTCAATGCCTTCGTCGCTTTCTCGTTGCCCTGCAACGATGCCATCTGCAAATACTTCACCGCCTGGACATTGTCCTGCGGCAACCCGTATTTCCCTGTCCGATAAAAATCTCCGAGTTCAAACTGCGCATCCGACTGCCCCCCATCCGCCGCTTTGGTGATCAACGCAACCCCTTGCGCGACATCCTCTTTCCCCCCCATACCCAACACATAAGCTTTCCCTCGCTGGAACACGCCAAACAAATTCCCTTGCGCCATGGATTTCTCAAAAAGCCGGACCGCCTCATACGGCTCAGAAAACGGTGCATTTAACATCACAAGACCAAGTTGTGCCTGCGCCAAGGACTCCCCTTGATCCGATGCCTTCCGCAACAAATCGGCAGACTCCATCAGGTTCGCCGTTTTGTCCGCCATCATCAAAACCGCCAAACTCGTCTGCGCTTCCGCAAGCCCTTGGGTTGCCGCTTGCCGGTAATATTTCTCCGCCAAAGAGCGATTCGCCGAACATCCCAGCCCATTCCTATACATTACCCCTAGCAAATACTGGGCAACCGCATCTTTTTCCTCCGCCTTCGCACGGATTTTCGGCAACTCCTCGCGCCAGATTCCCTGCGGGTCCACCCCCACTTCGTCAGGAACCAAATCACACAGCCAAACCATCCCGTAAGGGCTCCCTTTTTTTGCCGACTCGTAAGCAAGCTTCAGTCTCTCTTCTTTGGGCTTGGTCCGCAAAACCGCCATCTTCCCGCGGGCGTCCGCATCCCCGGCCTTCCCCTTGCTCTCTAGCTGCGCAAAAAAAGCCTCCCTCTTCTTCGCCCCCTCCGCCTCACTTTTCTCTCGCTCCTGCTGGATTTGCGCCCGCGCTTCCGCATCCTTCCGCTCCTGCGCCTCCCGCGCAAGCCTCTGCTCCTCTTTTTTCTTTTCTGTCGCAACCCGTTCTTCCTCAAGCTTTTTCTTCCGCTCGTCTTCCCTGCGCGAGCGCTCCTCATCAAGCCGGCGTTTTTCTTCTTCTAAAGCAAGTTTCCTCTTCTCCTCGTCAAGCTTCTTCGCCTCGCTTGCCAAGCGCTCCTGCTCGGCCTTCTTCGCATTCTCTTCCTCCAACTTACGCTTCTTCGCCTCTTCCGCCAACCGCGCCTGCTCCACCTGTTTCGCCTTATCCGCCCGCGAAATCCACACCCCATTTTCCAAAAGATTCCCCGCCGCAAACCGGTCTCGATCTTGCCGCAATGCTACCAGATACTTCTCCAAATACTTCGCGGATTTCGGCCATTTCTTCATCATTCCCTCAATGTCCGCAATCTTGGCAGCCAGCATACTGGCATCCGTTGCGTCCACCAAATCCCCGAGCAAAACGAACCTGCTATACTCGATATTCGTCACGACCAACCCCCTCTGCACCGCTTTCTCCTGCCCGCTCGCCGTAACGATCCGCAAGATTGCCGGGAATGATTCGATCTTCGTATATTCCATCGGCGATGCAAACGACGCATCCTCCCAATCGTTCGCCTTCACCAGCAACATCCCCTGCCCAAGGCTGCACTCCACCGCCCCCAGCAACCCTAAAAACAATACGGCAACCCCAACCCACCTAGCTTTTGATACTCTTTTCATTTTTGTTATTTATCGGTTAAATCCTTCCACAA
>DYNR01000388.1 GCA_020720945.1 Chthoniobacter flavus
CGATGAGCGTGCTTGCAAGAATCACAAAAATCCATCCGAACCAAGCGGGCGGCAATTCACCGTCATCCGTGAATTTGTGGGGAGCGACGATGAAGGCTATTCCGATTGCCAAATGGAGGATCGGAATACACGCAAACAAACCCGCCAATCCGGCGACAACATAATGGAATATCGAAAGCAATTTGAGGTGTCTTTCGTCTTCTGTCATAAGTTCCGCCTCCTTTTCATTTTTGCCTCCTTTTCATAATTGACCGGACGCAGGCAACTCGATGCTGTAAAAAGAATGGAAACGGTTTTTCCGAAGTTTGACAAAATCGGCAAACGGAACCCGCCAAGAAGAATCTCCTACGGGATCGTGCAAAATCAGTTCACGCTTCCGCAAATCGTAGCCAACCAGCAAAACAAAGTGATCAAAGGCCCAAATATCCGGATTCTGCTTTTCCGAAGGATCTGACCACACTCCCAAAATCACGGGATTCCCTCGATCAATCGCCCCGACAAGCCGAGAAACATCCTCCCCAAAAGCTTCTGGTTTCCGCGATTTCACCAAAAAGGGACCCCTGGTCGGCAAGCCCAGCTTTTTTATCACTTTTTCTAGTTCGTCGGCATGGACTCCCCTCTTGCCCCGCAACTTCGCCGCATCGTTCACCGCATCTTGCGAAATCCGTTTTCCCCGATACCCCGTCGCCATCTCAATGCACGCTTCCCCACAAAAATCAGGCTTTTGGGCAACATAAGGGACTTCCAATACCTTGCGCTTTTGACCCGCCGGAAACCCGACCATTTCCACCGTCTCCGCAGATGCCACCCCGCAAAAATACGCACCCAGAAAAAACGCCGCAACCGCAACGCCCACCCCCGCTTTCACTGCCCGCAAAAAAAACGACTTCATTTTTTCTCCGTTTTTTCCGCTTTTGTGCGGGGTTCGGAATCGCGGGTGATAGAAACCGAAACCGTCTGCCCAATCCGCAAAGGCACGATGGATTCTCCCGCTAAATGAATGCGAACCGGAAAACGGTTCGGCAACCGCACCCAATCAATCGTCTGGTTCACCTGCGGCAACAAATTAACCGTCGCTCCATTCTGGACGAAAATCCCCCACCCAACGCTATGGACAACCCCTTCCATCGGTTCCCAGTAATGCCCCATCAAATGCACTCTCGCCTTGTCTCCCGCCTTGATGTGACGAATCTGCGTTTCCTTGAAATATCCGGCAATCCAAAACGAATTTTTATCCACCAGAGCAAGCAACTGGTCCCCCTCATTCACATAAGTTCCGGGGCTAGTGTTCATGTTGGTGACATACCCATCAACCGGTGCAAAAACCTTGGTGTATTGCAAGTTCAACTGGGCGGAATTGACATTTGCCTGCGCCGCCGCTTGCTCGGCCTTCGCCGCATTGTAATTGTCTTGGGCATTTTGCAAATCCCGCAAATCCACGACTTGCGTCTTGAACAACTGCGTTTGCCTGTCCAACTCTTGACTGCTTTGAACAAAATTTGCCTCCGCTTTCATCAACATCCCCTGCGCATTATCCAGCGCCGCCTGGAAGGTCGCCGGATCGATCTCAAACAAAAAATCCCCTTTCTTCACTTCTTGGTTGTCGATAAGAGGAATCTGAATGATGGGGCCAGACACGCGGGGCGCAATCCCGACCACATTCGCCTGCACCTGCCCATCCCGCGTCCAAGGCATCTCCGAATAACGAAAATAAAGCAACATGGCGACAGCCAACGCTGCCAAAACAATGCAAATGGTAATGATGTACTGAAATGTTGGGCGTTTTTTCATGGGGCAAAAATTAAACCGAGCAGGCAAGAACAAAAAAGCACGAGCGCGACAAAGAATAACGGCAAATGCCAGATGTAACGCGTCAAACCGTAATGCTCGAGCAAAAGCGTCACGACCCATGCCAACAAAAATCCCAAGACCCCCATCACCATCCCCCAAGGAATAAAAAACCCCAAAATGTCCAACTCGGGAAATGCCAAAACATCGATTCCCGAAAACCACCTTCCAAAATCGCTGGCTCCCAACAACTTG
>DYNR01000112.1 GCA_020720945.1 Chthoniobacter flavus
CTCCGGACACAAAAAAAGCTTCGCATCCTATACGGAGAATTCACGGATTCATTTTTTGAATCATGCTGTTATTCAATAGCTTGCAAATAGGATTGCCGCTCATGCAAGGATTGGAGTCCCTGGAGTCAACTCGCTTGTTTCTTGCCGAGCAACCCGCACGACAAACCTGCGACAAACGCACCCCGATGAGGAAAACTGGTTTTCATTCCTCCCGCTTCCACCCAAATCATCTCCTGTCCGCAAGCGGGACCGTTGACAACGCAGGCATCCAAACCATTCTCTTTGACTAGGCGGAACCCTTTTTCGATTGCATCTTCCCTCTTGCCTTCGACTTCATATTTCCACCCGACTAAAAATGCTTCCGAAAACCATTCGCGCAGGCGGGCTACCACTTTCGTTGCTGGGCGGAAATGAACCCTGAAATCTTTTGTAGAACTCGGGATTTTCCCTGCCTCTCCAACTGGCAATTCCCGCCCATCCGCAAAAATTTTCTCTGGAAAAAAATCGGCCAACGCCGCCGCGTGCAAAACAACTTCCGGTTGCCCCCTTCTTTCACGGAGCATTTCCGCCAAGTCCTCGTTCCCGAAAAACGGAACCACTTCGACTGGTTCAAGCGGCGGCGGATACACCGCCCCGACCCCCCGCAAACAAACGACGGAATATCCCGCTGCCACCAATGCTTGCGCCATCGCCGTCCCGAGTTCTCCCGTCGAATGGTTTGTCAGTCTCCTTACCCCATCGAGAGAAACAGAGGCGGGGCCGCAGGTGATCAAGACGCGCATCGCCTCTCCTCTTCCTCTCGTTCCCCGTTTTTTTTCAATTGCTTAAGCCGTTCGCCCACAACAGTTTTTGTATTTCTTTCCGCTGCCGCAAGGGCACAGGTCGTTCCTTCCTGCTTTGGGTGCTGCCGCCCGCCGAATCGCCGCAATGTCGATACGCTGCTCCTGCCGCGCTTCTTCCCGGGGTGCCTGCTGCTTTTCTTCCGGTTTTTCTGTCACCGAAGGAATTCCTGCAAGCCCTTCCGCATGAATGAGTTGTTGCGGCATATTTTGCAAAAAAACCTCGAACGCCTGCAAATTGGTAGTCCCTCGGAACAGGTTGCCCAAAATCTCCAAATCGATGGTTTCCATCAATTCCACGAACATCGCGTAAGCGTCGTTTTTGTATTCGATGAGCGGGTCTTTCTGGCCGAAGGCTCTCAAATAAACCGCTTCGCGCAAGCCGTCCATCGCGTAGAGGTGTTCTTGCCACAGCCTGTCCACCGCATTCAAAATGATATACCGTTCAAGCCCCGCAAATGCATCGGCGTGTTCGATAGCCGCTTTCCGCTCGTAAGCGTCTTTGATGGTCTGGACTAAAAACGCGGCATTTCCTTCTTCGTTCCGGGTATCCAGCAGTGCCTTGTCACGACTCAAACCGAGCGGGAAAGTTGCGTTCAACCATGTCAGCAAACCATCGTAATCGGGTTGCTCCTCGTCTTGCCCAACGGACAAAAACTCGCGCGTTTTCTTGGGGATCGCTTTGTCGATGACCTCGAAAATCATGGCGCGAGGGTTCTCGGAATCCATCACCTCGTTGCGGTAGCCGTAAAGCACTTCGCGCTGCTGGTTCATCACATCATCGAATTGCAGCGTCCTCCTGCGCATCAAGTAGTTACGCTGTTCGACTCTTTTCTGCGCGGTCTCCACGCTCTTGTTGAGCCACGGATGTTCTAGCTCTTCGCCTTCTTGCATCCCGAAGCGCTCCATGATTTTTGTCATGCGCTCGCTGGCCCCGAAGTTCCGCATCAGGTCGTCTTCGAAGCTCACATAAAACCGGGAAAGTCCAGGGTCTCCCTGCCGTGCGCAACGCCCCCGCAACTGGCGGTCGATCCGTCGCGATTCGTGTCTTTCGGTTCCTATGACATACAGCCCGCCCAGCTCGCGCACTTCGTCGCCCAGTTTGATGTCAGTCCCCCTTCCCGCCATGTTTGTGGAAATGGTCACTGCCCCCGCAAGTCCCGCCCGCGAAACGATTTCCGCTTCTTGCATGTGGTATTTCGCATTGAGCACGGTGTGCGGGATTTTTTCTCTCTTCAACATCCTCGCGACCAGTTCGGATGCCTCGACGCTCGCCGTTCCAACCAATACGGGCTGCCCCCGGTGGTGCGCCTTTTTAATCTCTTCGACCACTGCATTGTATTTTTCGCGGCGGGTCTTGAAAATGAAATCGTTCAAATCCTTTCGCTTCACCTGCTGGTTGGTCGGGATCACCGCCACATCCAAACGGTAGATGTCGTGAAATTCCGATGCCTCGGTTTCCGCCGTCCCGGTCATCCCCGCCAACTTCTCGTAAAGGCGGAAATAATTCTGGATGGTGATTGTCGCTAAAGTTTGCGTTTCCCTGTCGATCTGAACCCCTTCTTTCGCCTCGACGGCCTGGTGCAACCCATCGCTCCAACGCCTGCCGGACATCTTCCGCCCTGTGAAGGTGTCAACGATGATCACCTTGTTTTCTTCGACGACATACTCGACATCTTTTTCGTATAAACAATACGCTTTTAGCAACTGCGTGATGTTGTGAATCCTTTCGCCTTGGGCATCGCAGTAGGCCTGCCGCTTCTGTTTTTGCTCGAGTTTTTGGGCATCGTTGAGGGTGCTATCCGCATCGATGTCGGCAAACTCGTTTAGCAAATCGGGGAGCATGAATGCGTCCGGATCATCCGGGTTGAGGAAGTCGCGCCCTAGCTGCGTCAAGTCGGCCTCGTGCGAGCGCTCCTCGATAGTGAAAAACAGCTCTTCCTTGAAAGCGATCAGGCGGTTCTTCCCCTCGGTGTCTTTGTAAAACTCTAACTCAGCCTTCTCCAACGCTTTGCGCAGTTCTGGTTCTTCCATCGCCCGCAGAAAACCCTTGTGCCGCGGCTGCCCGAATTTCACTTTCAAATACTTCAGCCCCGCATCTGGAAGCCGCCCTTCCTCCGCAGCTTCCTTGGCTTCCGAAACCAGCCGGGTGCAGAGCATCAACTGCTTGCGGATCAACTGTTCGACCAGCGGCTTAAACTGCGCGTAGTGGTGGTTGCTCACCGTTGACGGCCCGCTGATGATCAAAGGGGTGCGCGCTTCGTCGATCAAAATCGAATCGACTTCGTCCACGATGGCGTAGTAATGTCCCCGCTGCACCTGCTGGTCGCGGCTGGTGGCCATTCCGTTGTCGCGCAAATAATCAAATCCAAACTGCGCGTTGGTTCCGTAGGTTAAGTCGCAACCGTATTGCTCGCGCCGTTCGGGCGGAGACTGGTCTTCTTGGATGCATCCGACCGTCAAACCTAAAAATCGGTAAAGGTGCCCCATCCACTCGGAATCGCGCTGCGCCAAATAATCGTTGACCGTGACGACATGCACTCCCCGCCCTGCCAGCGCATTCAAATAAACAGGCAGCGTCGCGACCAGCGTCTTGCCTTCTCCCGTCGCCATCTCCGCGATTTTTCCGTGGTGTAAACTCATGCCGCCGATGATCTGGACATCGAAATGCACCATTTCCCACTTCAGGGGATGATCGCAAACTTCGTAGGTGTTGCCGGACATTCTCCTCGCAGCGTTCTTCACGACGGCGAAAGCCTCGGGCAAAATTTCGTTCAGCTTGGCCTGCAAAACCTCATGGTCTTCAATCTCGGCAAGCATCGCCTTCCATGCCGCCGTCCGCGCCCGCAACGCCTCGTCGGGCTCGTTTTGCAACGCTTGCTCGATCTCGTTTATTTTTTGAACCTGTGGCATCAGCTTGCGGATTTGCCGCGTGTTCTTGGAACCGATGATTTTTTTTAGAATCCAGTTGATCATGTTTTGTGCGCTTCTAACAAAGCAGGTTGATTCCCGCCAATCAAAACGAAAAAAATTAAACTCCCTTTGCTACTATAAATTGCGAAACTCTTCTGGCGCAGACGGCACTTGCACGGAACTCATGCCCGCCCTGCGCGCCGCCTCGATCCCAGTTTCCCCGTCGTCAAAAACCAGGCAATCCCCTGGCGCAACTCCCATCTTTGTCGCCGCCAACAAAAACGGTTCGGGGTTCGGTTTCCCTTCGCGGTAATCGTCCGCCGTCACGATCACCGGAAACAGATCGAGCAAACCCAGCACCCCGAGCGTCCTCTCCACCAAAACGCGCCGCCCCCCCGACGCCACCGCCACCTTGGCTGTCTCCGCGTATTTTCTGGCCAGTTCGACGACTTCGGCAATCGGCTTAACTCCCTCCACCCGTTCAAGATAGTGCCGGTGCTTTCTCTTCACCACATCCTCCGGATCGAGCTTCAACCCCTGCATCTCGTTGAGTTTTTCCACGATCGCCGCATTCGGCATCCCGCCCCACCGATAATGCATTTCTTCGGTGAAATACCCGCCGACCTCTTTCATGGTTTCCTCCCATGCGGCGAAGTGCTGCGGCATGGAGTCCGCCAGCGTTCCGTCGCAATCGAAAATGTAGCCCGCAAACGGGAGCTCTGGTATTGCTAGTTTCATCTTGCCTGCACAATATCACGCAGATATGATTTGACGAAGTAAAACTTCATCGCCACTATCGGCGACTTCGTTATGCGTCACACACTCTCTATCCTAGTAGAAAACCGCTTCGGCGTCCTCGCCCGCATCGCCGGGATGTTCAGCGGTCGCGGTTTCAATATTGACACCCTCAATGTCGGCCCCACCCTGGACCCAAGCACTTCCCGCATGACCATCGTCGTCAGAGGTGACGACAAAATCCTTGACCAAGTCAACAAGCAGCTTGAAAAACTCGTGGATGTCATTGATATTCAAGACTTTCAAAACGAGGAATCCGTGAGCCGCGAACTCGTCCTCTGCCGCGTGGAGGCCAACGCCCAGACGCGCGCCGAAATCATGCAAATCTGCACCATTTTCCGAGCTAAAATCATCGATGTCCAACCTTCGAGCGTCGCCATCGAAGTGACTGGCACGGAAACGAAACTGGAAAAATTCCTCTCTCTGATGAAAGACTTCGGGGTCATGGAATTGACCCGGACTGGGCGCATCGCTCTGCCTCGCAGCAAGTGACTCTCCTTCATCAAACCTAAACACTAAACCAAACGAACAACATTCCATGCCAGCAAAAATCTACACCGACAAAGATGCCGACTTGGCCGTGCTCAAAGACAAAACCTGCGCCGTCATCGGCTTCGGTTCTCAAGGCCACGCCCACGCCCTCAACCTCAAAGACAGCGGGGCAAAAGTCATCATCGGTCTTTACCCGAAAAGCAAAAGCCGCATCGAGGCCGAAAAACTCGGTTTCAAAGTTTACGACACTGCCGAAGCCGTGAAAAAAGCGGATGTGATTTTCTTGGCTGTCCCCGATGTCCGCGCTTCCGAGGTTTACGCCAAAGATGTCGCCCCCAACCTTTCCAAAGGCAAGACTCTCCTTTTCAGCCACGGTTTCGCCATCGTCTATAAAACCATCGTCCCTCCCTCCGATGTGGATGTTATCATGGTTGCACCGAAAGGTCCCGGTCACATCGTCCGCCGCCAATACACCGAAGGCAAAGGCGTTCCCGCCCTCATTGCAGTCGCGCAAGACGCTTCCAAAAAAGCCAAAAAAATTGCCCTCGCTTGGGCCAAAGGCATCGGTTCCACCCGCGGCGGCGTTTTTGAAACCTCCTTCCAAGAAGAAACCGAAACCGATCTTTTCGGCGAACAAACCGTCCTTTGCGGTGGCGTTTCCCATCTCATCCAAGCGGGATTCGAAACGCTCGTCGAAGCCGGTTACCAGCCGGAAATGGCTTATTTTGAAGTCCTTCACGAACTCAAACTCATCGTGGATTTGATCAACGAATCCGGCATCAGCGGAATGCGTTTCTCTATTTCCGAAACCGCCAAATGGGGGGATGTCTCCGTCGGTCCAAAAATCATTGACGCTTCCGTCAAAAAGCGGATGGGTGCTGCGCTCAAAGAAATCAAATCCGGAAAATTTGCGAAAGAATGGCTCGCAGAACACCAAACCGGTCGCGCCAAATACAGCGAATTGCTGAAAAAAGGGGAAGAACATCCTATCGAAAAAGTTGGTGCCCGCCTCCGCTCCACGATGCCTTGGATTCAAAAATCCAACATCAAAGGCGCAAAGGCTGCCTACATCAGCACAACCGAAGGCAAAGCAGCTCCGAAAGCAGCAGCAAAACCAGCGGCCAAAGCGCCCGCCAGGAAGCCCGCTTCCAAAGCGAAAAAAGGCTAACCCAACTTAGCGAGAACTTGGTGGTGGGTTTTTTCGCCCGCTTTCTCGCCAAAAAATTGCAGGCTCCGCCGAAGTCATTCGGCGGAGCCTTCTTGTTTTCCTGAATCCGTGAGATAACTGCTGTGAATCTCTGCAATCAATTGGGCTACAAAGGCTTGGAAAAAACACGCAAAAGACTTGAGAGGGGTATTCCCTGGTTTTTTTTCCACTTGATCGCCTTCCAGAAATAAGCCCGCATCGAATTTCGATTTCTGCATTTCTGGCAAGTAGAAAAAAAAAGAAAAAACAGCTTGCGCGGAATGTGCTTTTGTGCTACATATAAACACATGAGGACAACACTTGATATTTCGGATCCGATTTTGACTCAAGCCAAGTTGCGGGCAGTAGAAGATCGCACTTCGCTAAAGTCACTCGTTGAGGATGCTTTGAGAAAATATCTTTTTGCGAAGGAGGCGACCTCCTATCTTTCTGAGCCCTTCCAGTTCCCTGTGCTCCCGGGGCAAGGGGGGATGGCGGAGGGGATTGACCCGACCAAGACCTCCTCGCTTCTTTCTCCTGATGACGACATTCCCGTCTTGCTGCGAGAAATCAGTCCAGTAGAAGTTTCGAGTCTTTATCTCTCGTTGCCCAAAAGCAACAAGATGATCCTGCTCGATGTCTGCGTGCTGGTGGCGGCAGTGCGTCCCGACCACCCGCACCATTCGCTGGTGATCGGAAAATTGAACTCCTATTTTTTGCACAACAGGCCGATGGCGTGGAACGGGCATTTGCTCGCTGGCATGGTGCGCATCTTGATTAATCCCCGTGCTTGGAACGGTGCCTCCTCGTCCTTGGAAGGTGCCCTTGCGACAGCACAAAAATTGACCGAATATCCAGGGGCGAATCACATTGCACCGGGTGTCTCGCACTGGAGGTTGACCCAGGACTTGGCACGGGCAGTCAACGCCAAAGCCGAGGATATCAGCGATGCCTTTCATGCCGCACTTGCCATCGAGCACGACTGCGAGTTTTGGACGCTGGATCGCGATTTTTCCCGCTATCCCGGCCTGCGCTCCCTCTGCCTCTTGGACGATTGACATCGGACTTTTTCGGGCTGGCTTTTGGCAAGTAGAAAAACGACTTTGCAAGTGCGATCCAATCTTCGGATCGCACCTCCTTTACGGTTCTTTCGTTTCAGTCGTGACTGTTTTCACTGGGCCGAAAATTCCACTTGGCAGTTTGTCGTCTTTGTAATGATCGAATGCGGCGGCGAGGATGTTGCCTACTTTGATTTCAACGCTCTTGGCTCCCGCTTTCACGGCTGAGGTGATCTCGATACGATAGGGTGGTTCCCACGCCACGCCCAGCTCTTTGCCTGCATGGGAAACGGAAATGACTTCGTGAACTTTGGCGAAGTCCAAAAAGCATCTTTGCCCGTCCTTGAGTTTGATCTC